>CAYQDH010000288.1:0-7232 GCA_964416075.1 uncultured Anaerolineales bacterium
CATCACCATGGGGGGCGACGTGAGCTGCGACAAGGGGCTCTTTCTTTCGCCGGCCCACTATCGACAGTTCATCTTGCCGGTGATCCAGGAACACATCGCGCTCATCCACAAACACGGGGCTCTGGCGGTCTATACGTCGGACGGCAACCACTGGCCGATCAAGGAGGATTTTTTCATCCGCTCGGGTACGGATGGCTATGCTGAGGTGGACAAGGCAGCGGGCATGACCATGGAGCGGCTGATCGCCGAGGGGATCAAGGACCGGGTGTGCATCCTAGGAAATCTGGACGCGCGACATGCACTTTGCTTGGGTACCCCAGACCAGGTCAAGGCAGAGGTCCAGCAATGCCTGGCACTGGGCCGCCAGACGCCAGGGGGCCATATCTTGCACGCCAGCCATTCTGTTCACGAGGATGTGCGAGCGGAGAACTATGTGGCCGCGGTGGACGCCTATCGCGAGTTCTTCGGTCTACCTCACCTGCCGCGATAGATGTAGCTGCCAGACGGGCCTATAGTGCGGCGGTCGTGGTTTGTCCGTGGCCCAGTTGCTCAACTGGACCACGATCAGGCTGTTGGGTTTGGGGCTGCGGGGGGCCACACTACATGGCCGGTCTGCTATCCGACGGGCCCTTTCTCCTCGTCTCCCAACTCCTTTTTCTGTTCCTCGGGCGAAAGGTTGGGCTCTTCCGCGGGCGCCGTAGGCTGGACCACGGGCACCACTGTAGGCTGAACCTCGGGCGCCGCTGTAGGCTGAACCTCGGGCGCCGCCGCAGGCTGGTCCTTGGGGCCTGGAGGCCAAGGCCATCCGGTGGGCCACTTGGCAGGACGCACCAGATACTGGTTGGGAAGAGAGGTCGACGCCGACTGCGGGGCCGGGCGTGGCGCGGCCATCTGGAGAGACGGAGCGTCCGGCGCCGGCGTGCTATCAAGCAAGGGCTGTACCAGTCGCCCGAGAAGGGGCACCCTGGCAAAGCGGCGCAGCATCGCGCCGGAAAGGCCATCACCCTGCCCGCGGGCGCCCACGACGATGACGCATAGACACAGTGTGATCAGCAGGAGGACGAGCGTAGCCAGCGTGGCCCTCCACTCAGGTCGCGGCGGAACGGCTCCTTGATTACCCGGAACAGTCATATCGACTCCTCAGCGGAACACTGGGCTGGCACACGTTGGCGGGCACGGATCCGGATCCTGGCCGCCGGATCCTGCTACGCTGCCATCCACCCACCATCCACCATCAACACATGGCCATTGACGAAACTGGAAGCATCGGATGCCAGGAATACTACCGGCCCGAAGAAATCCTCCAGCTCCCCAGTCCGTTTCATCGGGATGCGGCTCAGAACCCACTCGCGGGTGACGGGATTTTCCAGCGATGGCCTGGCCATATCGGTTAGGGTGAAGGCGGGGGCAATGGCATTCACGTTGATGCCCCGAGGACCCCACTCGATGGCCAAGGAGTGAGTCAGTTGGTTCACGGCGCCCTTGCTGGGGGCATAGGCCAGGTCGCCGATGCGTCCCTGAAAACCCCGCACCGAGGAGATGTTGATGATCTTGCCTTTGCCCTGCGCCAGCATCACCCCGCCTACATGTTTGCAGCAGAAAACGAGAGATTTGATGTTCACGTCCATCACCCGCTGCCAAGCCTCAGTATCGAATTCCTCGCTTGGCTGCAGGTGCACAATCCCCTGGCTATTGACCAATACGTCGATGCGACCGTAGGTCTCGACCATACTGGCCACCATGCGCTGCACTTGGTCTTCCTGGGTGGCATCGATCGACAGTGACACACCCTTGCGCCCCAGGCCACGAATCGCCTCCGCGGTCTCTTGCAGCCCAGCAGGGCCGCGGGCCGCCACGGCCACATCAGCGCCAGCGGCAGCCAGGGCCAGGGCCATGGCTTGCCCAAGGCCCTTGTTGCCACCTACAACAAGAGCCACCTTGCCATCGAGACGAAAACGATCCAGGGTCGTCGGCGCAAGGACTACCAGTCGCTCCAAATCCGAAGGCATCCTAGTCCTCCGCCGCGACGATGTCGGTGAGGTTGGTCTGTGGATCGGTAACACGCTTGGTTTTGACACCATCGAGGGCAATGATACCCAGTTCGACGCGAAAACAGCAGCGCGAGCCGGGCTCGAGGTGCCCAATGTGCACCCGGTCGTTGGCAACGTCGTGTAGGACCACATGAATGTGAGGCTCGCCGCCGGCCACCGAACCCTGCAAGGAACCGACCTCCAAAGGGCCTTCAAGGGAAAAGTAGCGCTCTCCTGGGGGCAGCGTGGTGTTGGTGATGGTGTGCAGGCTGCAGCGGTCAAACGACCCAATCCCACCCACGATCAGGCCAGCATCGATACCCTCGCGCTTGAACAGCTCGCGCAACTCCTCGATGATATAGTCGCCACGGCGGAAAGAGACCATCATGGTACGCACAGCACCGGGCGCCTGTAGACAGATCATCGTTACCTCCCCAATGTTTTTTTGTTTCGGAGCAACCCGTGGGCCATCTGTCACGAGTCCGAACGAATGGCCAACGCCTCGAGTTTTCAGTCCGAACCTATCGCATCACGAGGCTATCTGTAGTGTAGCATAACCTGCGACTGGGCGCCAACTGGCACGGCCGCAAGGCGTCGGCCAATTCGTCGATCGCATTGGGGATCGTTTTTCCTATTAGGTGACAGCATCTGCGAGCAAAGGGCACCCCCGTCGATAACACTGGCTATGGGGCGGAACGGAGAATTGACGAAACAGCCCACTGTCGCTAAACTCGGATAGTTGGTCTTGGTTCAAAATCCAGAACTATGCAGGCGGGGGAATGGATCCGATCACGCTTTTGCTCATTGCGATAGGTTTGGCCATGGATGCTTTTTCGGTGTCCATATGTAGTGGCATGGCATCACAAGGGGTCAAATTGCCCTATGCCCTCCGCATCGCCACTTTCTTTGGCGGCTTTCAGGCACTTATGCCATTATTGGGCTGGCTCGGCGGGATTGGCCTGCGAGACATCATTGCCAGCTTTGATCATTGGGTCGCCCTGGCCCTTTTGGCGTTTATCGGGGGCAAGATGATCGTGGAATCGTTACGAGCCGATTGTCCCACGGATCCCGCCCCTCTCAAGTTGGGCGCCCTGTTGGTGCTGGCGGTAGCCACCAGCATCGATGCCCTGGCCGTAGGCCTCTCCTTTTCCTTGCTCCAGGTCTCAATCACCGTGCCGATCATCGTCATCGGTGTGGTCACTTTTGTTCTCTCCCTGGTTGGCGTATTCATCGGCAAACGAGTGGGATGTCTCTTCCAAAGCAGGGTACAGCTGATCGGGGGCGTTATCCTGGTGGGCATCGGCATCAGGATCGTAGTGGAACACGTCTTCTGAGCCGGTGCGCAACCAGAGCGGGGCGCAATCATGTTCAATGTCTGTCCTCAATGTGGCATGTACAGCGTGGAGAAGGAGATCGATCCGCGAGGCCCACGGGCCATCTGCCCGCATTGTGGTCATGCGCACCCCTTCCTGCGATTGCCCCTCTTCCTGCTCAGCGGCGCCAGTGGCACAGGGAAGTCGACCATCTGCCTGGGACTGGACGCCCAACTTCCCGAGTGTGTTTGCCTGGAGAGCGACATCTTGTGGCGAGGCGAATTTGCCACACCAGAGGACGACTATCGCAGCTATCGGGATCTCTGGTTGCGGGTGGCCAAGAACATCGCTCAGGCCGGACGCCCAGTGGTGCTCTGTGGAACAGCGCTTCCAGAGCAGTTCGAATCGTGTCCCGAGCGACGCTACGTGGGCGATATACACGCTCTGGCCCTGGTGTGCGACGAACAGGAATTGGTGCGCCGTCTACAGGCAAGGCCCGCATGGCGCCAGACCGGCAGCGACGAGTTTGTGCAACGGATGGTGGCGTTTGACCGCTGGCTGCGCGAGCCACGCACGGGCATTTCGGTGCTCGATACCACCCACCTGTCCATAGCAGAAGCGACGGGACATGTGGCGGCCTGGGTTCGCGCGCGCTTGCCAAGCTCGGAAGCTGAAGACAACTCCGCAGGGCGCCAGGACCCTTTTGGGCAGGCGGATATCCTGCGGATTGAGGCGAGGGACATCATCAGCCGCCTTGGGCTAATGGAAATGCTCGGTCAACTCGGGCGAGTGGAAGTCGTGGGCAGCGTGGCGCTGGGCCTGGTCGTGAAACGAGATATCGATCTACACCTGTTGACGGCGACTGAAGACCTGCTGGTCGTCACAGACCGCTTGTACCACCAACTCATCGATCGCGACGACGTGAGCCAAGTACGCGTCAGCGATTACCGCGCCGAAGGCGGAATCAAGATAGGGATCGATGCCTATAGGGGACCTTCAGGCGACTGGAGCATCGACCTATGGCTGACGAACCGGCTAGAGGCGACAGCTTTTACCGAGACGGCGCACCTGGTTCAATCGCTCACCATGGAACACCGCCGCGCGATACTGGACCTGAAACACTATTATTATGCGCGTAGCGAGTTGCGCCACGGCCTTAGCACGATAATCTACCACGCTGTCCTGGATGGCGGCGTGCGCACCCTAGCCGAATTCGAGCGCTACCGAGCGCAAAGAAGCGGTGGGTAGATCTCACGTGGGATCATCCCGAGGCCCGTAACACACGATCGAAGAAAGCCCGGACCATCGCCCTCACTGCAGGGTCATCGAACGCGGGCCCACCATGCCCAGCCCCGGGCAGGGTGTGAAAGACCACGTCAGCCCCAACCCGACGCAGCGCGTCGTAAAGCAACACGCTCTGGCCATAGGGAACCAGTGGGTCTTGGTCGCCGTGCATGATAAGAAAAGGCGGCACCGGCGCGCCACGGCCCAGATAGGTGATTGGGTTGGCCCAGGCTACCCTGTCCTTGATCTCCTGGATCGGCGCCCCCATGAGTTGTGATTCGGGCGAATCGGGAGCGTCATGGTCTTGTGTGCTGCCCATAGCGTTCATCTGTCCAAAATCAGTGGGGCCGAACCAGTCACAAACGGCCTGCACCGCGCTCGACTGCTCTTGGTGAGGCCCGCTTCCTTCGAACTCACGAACGCCCGCAGTAGTCCCAAGGAACGACACTAGATAGCCACCCGCCGAAGGTCCCCAAGCCCCAAACCGTGCGGGATCGAACCCATACTGGGCCGCATGGGCGCGCAGCCAGCGCACGGCCGTTTTGCAGTCGTGGATCAGGCACGGGAAGATACCCTCCTGGCTCAGACGATAGGTGATGCTAGCCACAGCGTAGCCCTGGTCCACTAGGGGGAGAGCCTCAACTCCCTGGCGCCGATCGCCCATGCGGAAGGCGCCCCCGTGTATCCAGACGATGAGCGGGTACGGGGCCTGCTGGTGTGCGGGCAAATAGATGTCCAGCTGTAGGACCTTGCCGGGCAGGCGATGATACTCCAGGTCGCGAATCACCCTCATATCTTGCATGTGAAACCTCCTCCGCGAGTCGCCCCAGAGCGCAGGTCTAGGTGACGCATCGGGAGAACCGCAGTCAGGAGAGTCTGAGCTCGGCCCCCTGCGCGATCAAGGTCTGCTGTAGTAAGGCTACATCCAGCGTTCGTGGCGAAGCACCGGTACGGGCGCACAACGCCGCCGCCACTCCGGAGCCCTGCCCGATGGCCATCATCGGTACCATCGCGCGATGCGACTCGTAGGGCTGCTGCTCACTGGATATGCAGCGTCCCGTCACCAATAGGTTCTCGACCTTTTGGGGCACCAGAGCACGATAGGGGATGTCGTAACCCTCGTGCTGCAAATAGCGGCGGTAGCCATAATAGTGGATGATGGGACATGGACTAATGGCCACTACGTCGGGGAAGCGGCGCCCCTCGATGGCGTCCTCCGCCGTGATTTTGTACTCGCCTTCGATGAAGCGGGTCTGGCGGATCCCCAGCAGGGGCGGCGTCTCAACGACGCGCGCGTCCGCCAGCTCTGGATTCTTGGCCTGCTTCTGGCTGAAATCCTCGTACACCTGCAGCCGGGCCTGCACTTCGGCCCGTGAAAGCGCTTCACCGTCGGCGCCGTCGATCGGCCCCACCCCAGGTCCCCAGACCACAGCGGTGTTGCTAAAGTCGCAGGCGTAGGTGCCCGCCGGCCGCCCAGCGCCAAAGGCGATGCGGTACATCAGGGCATCGTTCAGGCGAGGCGCCTCGTCCTTGTAGATCTGCCAAAAGGGGGCGCCACTACGGAAGGCCACATCACCATCGCCACTAGCATCTACCACCACGCGAGCCAATATCGCCTGCCGCCCCGACTTGTTCTCTATCACGATGCCGCGCACCGCAGCGCCCTCCGCGATCACATCGCAGAAATAGGTGTGCAATAGTAGGTCTACGCCCGCATCCACCGCTATCTTGAGCGTCACGTATTTGAACTTTTCGGTATCGATGGCGTAGCTATACTCCAATTGACCGGGCGTGGTGGGGTAGGCCTTTTGCGGATAGGGGCTCTTGCCCAGCCCGTGGACGTCTTTGAGCCGCAGAACGATCTCTTCAGCGATGCCGCGCACCACCTGGGTGGCGTCGGGCTCCACCTGGTTGCGGAAGCCATTGATACAAGCCATCAATGAGGCCGTGGCTGTGCCGCCGAGATAACCGAACTGCTCTACCAGAACGGTCCGCGCGCCGGCCCGAGCCGACGCGATGGCCGCTGCCAACCCGGCCGGCCCACCCCCCACGATGACGACATCCGCCTCGCGCACGACGGGAATCGTGCGTGCGGGTTCGGTGATAGTAGTCATGTCTTCGCTCCATGTCCGTGAATGGCCCCGCTCTAGGGCGAGGCGCGGTCCCCCTCGAAAGCATAGCGTAAGAAGAGGTGATTGCCCCGGCGCTTGACACCGACTAGGGCGCCCCAAATGGGGTCGTCGGGGGCAAAGAGATGCCCTTCTGCAAGGCTCAGGCGGCGTACGACATCGTCACGACCCGCCACCTGAGGGGACAGGGTAAGGAACAATTCATCGAGCAATCCCTCGGACCAAAACGTGCTGACCAGGCGCGGGCCACCTTCCACAAGGATGAGCGCCCGAGATGGCAAAGGATACCCCTGTTGAACAGTGAGCGCCTGCATGATCGAGCCAGCCGTCATGGATCGAGCATCCTCCGGCACTCCGGGCGGAACCACAATGTTAGCCGAGGAAGGTATCTGTTGGCCGGAGAGGCGTAGCGCGCCCCGTGGTGTGGTCACCACGAAGACCGGCACCTCGCCCCTGGTGAAAACAGGGGCCGTTAA
>CAYQDH010000289.1:0-6360 GCA_964416075.1 uncultured Anaerolineales bacterium
GATCTACCGCATGCTCGATGATGGAAGCGAAGAGACCAACATCCGAAAAAGGCCGAGTGCTGCTGATGCACTTAGCTGGTGGCGTTGAGTAGGCTGAAGCGGTGCTTGTAGAACCACAGGCCAAATGAGCAGTATCGTGATTCGAGGTAAGGCCCGCGCGGGCGGGTGTGGGATCGTCTAAGGAGAGATATACCTATGTCAGCTAATCGTCCGATCAAGCCGGTTCTGGTGGTTGTCTTGGTTGCTGCCGTTCTACTCTTTAGCAGCATAACCACTACCAGCTGGGCTCATCCAGATAGCAGTCCCGGCCGCCAGACAATTATAACTGGCACGCCGCCGCCGACGGACACCCCAACGCAGGTGCCGACAGACACCCCGACGCTGGTGCCGACAGACACCCCGACGCTGGTGCCGACGGACACCCCGACGAATACACCGACCGACCCACCAACGAACACCCCGACGAATACGCCGACCGATACGCCAACGAATACCCCGACGAATACGCCGACCGATACGCCAACGAACACCCCGACGGACACGCCGACCGGCACGCTGACGAATACGCCAACCGGTACGCTGACGAACACGCCAACCATGACTTGGACTCCCACACAGACGGCTACCCCAACGGCTACCCGCACACCCGACCGCTGGGACCGTAGTACCCTGCGTGCTACCGGGGCATACAGTGATTGTTTCAATGTCTATGCTACCGTTAAGAACCTTGGGAGGGCGATGGCCGGGCCGGTGGCTTGGAGGCTTTACTATGCGGAGAGTGGTAATGCCAAAAATGGCACACTAATTGCCAGCGGCACCGTACCGGCGCTAGGCGCCGGCGAAAGCTACACGATATCCGCACCGGCGTCCGAGGGAACGGGTAACTATATATTCAAGATATACCAGCGCCCCGGGCATCCCGGCCAGGGTGTGCTTTGGTCCAAGGCGATCGCCTTCGACGCCGACGACTGTGCGACGCCGACGAGCACCCCGACACCCGGGACGTTATCGGAATGCCATGTCTGCCCAGGATATCTCGTGTTCCAGCTGGATCGGGGGAAAGACATTCCCAACATTATCCGCAGCCGGCTCAATGGGCTGTGGGGCATCCAGCTCACACACAAAGGCTCTAACGTCTCGCCTACTTTCAACTTCCCGGGCAGCCAGATCGCCTTTGCCAGCAATCGCGATGGCGATTGGGAGATATACCGCATGAACCGTGCTGGAGGCCATGAGGTCAACGTAACCCGCCACAGTGAGGGTGCGGACTTGGCGCCCTCCTGGGAGTGCTTCTGGATCGCCTTCCAGAGCGACCGCGACGGCAACTGGGAGATCTACAAGACCGATCCCTCCGGCTCGGAGCAGATCCGCCTCACCGATAACCCCGCAGCCGACGAGCATCCCGCCTGGGCCCCAGATAGCCAGCGCATCGCCTTTACTAGCAACCGTGACGGGAACTGGGATCTCTATGTGATGGACCAGGATGGCCAGAACGTGGAACGGCTCACGGATCACCCGGCCATCGACCGCAACCCGACTTGGTCGACCGACGGCCAGTTCGTCGCCTTTGAGTCGAACCGCGATGGGCAGTTCGACATCTACAAACTGAGCCTGGCTTCTGGGGAGGTCACACGCCTGACCGAAACCGCCGGGGGCAATGCCAACCCGGTATGGATGCCCTATTGCGATCACATCTTTTTCCAGAGCGAGCGCGACGAGAATCAGGAGATCTACCGCATGCTCGATGATGGAAGCGAAGAGACCAACATCCGAAAAAGGCCGGATGCCGCCGATGCGCTCAGCTGGTGGCCTGAGTAGGCGGGGCCAGGGCCAGCCCCTGGGCCGGCTCTGCGGAGTATCGCGCTAGTGCACAGGGCTTTGTCGAGTCGCCTGATGGCGCGACAAAGCCCTGTGCTGTTACAAGGGGAGCTCAACTGGGGGTGCAAGCACCCTGTCACGGATGGGGAGTCGGCGTGATATTGGGGAACACGGTGATGGGTCCCACCTGGCGCCGGGGAACCACCAACGACCCAGCGCTATCGCGGAGCGTGAAAAACAGGTCATAGTCACCTAATGCCACATTCGCAGGGATCGCCAAGTCATGTTGCCGCGTGACCAACGTGCCCTGGGGCCAGGCGGGGCCCGGCGCCGCCAAATTCTCCGCTGAGCCCTCCAGCTGAGACATCACGCGGCCCTGGTGGTCCACGAGTTCCCACGTCACGGTATATTGGCCCATGGTCGCCTGCGATGTCAGCCAATAGAGCACCAGATGGATGAAATCGCCTCGTTTGAAACGCACGTTGCTGCGCTCGCGCCCCAGCTTGTGCATGTCGTAACCCACTAGCGTCAGGCCATCGGGCAGGGATAGGTCGAGTCGATGCTGGATTTCCAGGCGGCCCACATCCGGCTGGGGCCCCTCGACCACCCCCACTGTTTGCAGCACCAGCGCGCTATCCTGGGACTGGACCTGTACGCCCTCAACACCCAAGCGCTGTCCCGTGCTTGCATCGTACAGTCCCAAGATGAGTCGATACTCGCCCGGCAATGTACCCGGGGTGATGGACACGGCATGGCGATCCACCAGTACTTCGCCAGGCAACCAGGTCTGTGTCGGACGCATGCCGTCGACGGGCTCGCTGTCCTGCTGTCCCCAGATCTGGCCATCCAAACCCACGATGTGAATGAATACTTTATAGGGAATGTTGGGCGGCTTGGCAGCCCGCCACCAGAGCGTGAGCTGAGCCACCGATCCTGCCTCTACCGAGTCGGGCTGTAGATCGTAACCCAGCAGCTCGATCTGCTGGCCGAACGAGACATCTAGGGGGTGCCGAATCTCCGATGGCAGAGCCGCATCGAGGTACAATCCCATCTCCGTCGTGCCCGAGGTCCAACGTCCCACTGAAAAACCGGGACCTATGATGCCCTGCACGATAGGGGGGGTGGGATGGTGTCCAAAGACTACCAACCAAATCCGTTGATGCTGCGCTACGATGTGCCGCACCTCGTCTTCAGTCGGTTCGGCAAACAGGGCGAGTCCGCTCTGATCATAGTACTTGAAACACTCGGCGCGCCAGATCGAGCTAAGCACAATGGCATCGCCTGGGCTAGCCTGGCTCTCGATCTGCTCGGCCAAGGGATACAAGTCCTCGACGGTACGTCGGTAGTAGCGATCGAGTTGCCAGCCTGAAACCCCTAACAGCAAAAGCACCAGCCCTAGCCCGGACCACTGCCGCCATGCGGCAACGCGCCGCAAGCCCTCACTGGCGCTCAGATAGATCCACGGCGCCAGAGCCACCCAATAATAAGGATAGAGAGGCACATCTCCTACTAGAGCCAACAGGTATAGGAATAGGGGCGGGATCAACCAGAGCAGTGACACCAGATGAGTGACGGACCACTTTCTGCCTTGTTGCTGCCTGGGGATCCTGCACAAGGATCCCCACCCTATCAGAGCCAGGACAAAGATGGGGAGGCCCGTGAGAGCTTGCGCCCATGTGGGTGGATCATATGGGGCGACGGCCAGAACACTGGCGAAATCTCCCCCCAGTTGCCAGAGGCTGGGGATATTGCCCCCGGCCGTACTGAGGGTCTCGACTCGCGAGGCCCCTGCGCTGAACATCCACAACAGCGACGGCACAAGGACCGCGGCCTGCAAGGGCAACCAATGGACGAGGGTACTTCGCTCCCGCCAGCGCGTGCAGAGGACCCAGATATTAAGCATCAGGAGGGCGGGCGCGGCGAGCAGGTGCGTCAACATGGCTGCGCTGGCCAACAGCACGTATCCTGTGCGCGCCCCCAGTGAGCCACGGTCAAGGGCTCTCTCGGCCATGGCTACGGCCCCCACAGTGAACAAAGCGAGCCATGGATATCCGCGCATCGTTTGAGCCTGGTAGATACTGGCCGGAGCCACGGCCAGTAAAAGGGCAGCCACAGTCCCACCCCAGAACCCAAACCATCGCCGTCCCAAGCAAAACGTGAGCGCGACTAGCACTACGCCGGGGAGCGCCGAAAACGCGCGCATGGCGAATATGCTGCGCCCCATCAACCCGATCCAGGCCTTGAGCCCTATGTAATAGAGGGGCATCTGTTCGGCGGGCAGCGAGCGGATCATCTGGCTCCAAGGCAAAATCACGCGCCCATAGCTGATCCCTTCGTCATCCCACAACCCTTGCGTGGCCAAGCCGCCGAAGCGGAGCACAGCGGAGATCAGCAGCAGGGCAATGGGCAGCCAGACCGTGGGGAGGCGCGATTTCCTGGTGATCATGAGACAAGACTCACATGGCCCCTCTGTAGGCAGCCACCAACTCGCGATCGGATAGTGGTTTACCGGCCTTGCGGCCCAGAAAGTAGCATGCCGAGGCCGCATCTGTAGCCGGATCCTTGTAAACCAGATGGCGGTCAAAATACTTGAGCCAGAAGCTGGTGTAGGAGGCGATGGCTGTCAACAACCCGCGCATCCGTCGCGAGCGGGCAAAGCTGAGCAGGAAATAACGCCAGGACCAAGCCAACGCCATGCCGGGTCCACAGGCGACGCCACTGTCGATGACGGCAAAGTGCCGGAAGAGGCGCAGGTGCCCTAGGTGCGTGAAACGGCAGAAATCATAGCGTCCCTCGTGAACTTGCTGCATAAAGGCTGTCTCGGCATACACCAAGCCACGATCGGCCAGCACGCGGTGCACCTCGGCCACACAGCGATAGGGATCGAGGACATGCTCCAACACGGCCTGAATGATCACGCCATCGAAAGAGCCATCGGCGAAAGGGATCTGGTGAGCGTCGAAAAGCAGGCTTGTGCGGGGGCCGAAAAAAGCATCACTCTCAACCAACTCGATCTGCGGGTGGGCAGCCAGTTCCACCATACCCTGACCCATAATGCGCCCCCCCACCACCAAGACGCGAGGCCGAGGGTTGCGCTGCAAGACGAGTTCCACAAAACGGTGGTAGTTCGCGGGGGCCGGCCAGTTGGCCGCGACACTGGGCACCCAGCGCCGTCGGATTTGCCCCCACGACGAAGGGGCTTCGGCCCGGGCCTGCAGGATATCCTCGATAGAAAACAAGCTGCTTGCATCGTCGACGAATATCGGGACTTGGTCCACGATAGGCCAAGTTCGCCCGCAACCAGCATCGGTGCAACGATAGAGCGTATCCTCTCGTTGCACCTGGCCTTGGCAGGCAGGGCAACGTAGTAGCTTGGTCGTATCTTCAGTCAACTGGGTCATGAGAATCCCCCGGCGCCATCGTGCATTGTTGTGTATCCAAACCTCTTGCTCCCTGGAGGCAATCCGGGGGCACTATAGCACGCCTGAGCTGGCCTCGCAACCTGCGCCGTCGTGTCCATCCACCTGGCCATCCTTCATCCATAGACGGCAGCTGCATGATTCTGCGAGGGTGGACTCGTGTGTGACCATGACCACGGTCTTGCCCATGCGATGCTGCTCGTGAAGCAACTCGATGATGTGGGCGCCGGTGGCCGAATCCAAGTTTCCGGTGGGCTCGTCCGCGATCAGGATAGGAGGATCATTGATCAGAGCACGGGCCAGGGCCACGCGCTGTTTCTCGCCACCGGAGAGCTCGGCGGGTAACTTGTCTAGATGCGCGCTCATCCCCACGCGCTCCAACATGGCTTTCGCGATCCGACCATCGGGCTGGCTCCACAGACGACGCAGTTGCAGCGGCAGCGTCACATTCTCCAGCACGGTCAGCGTGGGTAAAAGCTGGAAAAACTGAAAAACAACACCAATCATCTGCCCCCGCCAGCGAGCCAGTCCGTTTTCGTCTAGCAGATCGATGCGTCGGCCACCCACCCATACCTCCCCGGCGGTGGGTTTGTCGATCCCCGTAATCAGGTTGAGCAGCGTGGACTTGCCACTGCCAGAGGGACCCTCGATGGCCAGGAATTCGCCCTCCTGGATAGTGAGAGATACGTTGCGGAGGGCATGAAAAACGCGCGCACCTACCTCGTAGGTGCGCGTGATCGATATCAGTTGTATGAGCCCCTTCATGTCCAAAGCGCTCTCCCTCCCCAGGAGAGACTCCTCACCGCTTGCCGCGAGCTGTGCCTATCTAGGAACCAGCGCCAAACAGGACTGTACTGGCTCAAGTGTAGCACAGATTATGGCAAGCGTCGAAATGGTCTCAGTCGCCATATTCCTCCTCCTGGCATGTCAGGCCAGGGCACATTTGCAGCCCCAGTACTCGTATTGGCGAGTGATGCCGTCCGTGTAACTCTTTCCTCCAGCGACAGTGTTCTGTGTTATAATGTTGTTCCTAGACTGGCAAGTCACATACCACGGGAGGAGTCGCTATGTCCCCTATTGCCATTATCACCGATACAGATTCCAGCCTTCCGGCTAGCTGGGC
>CAYQDH010000289.1:6370-7135 GCA_964416075.1 uncultured Anaerolineales bacterium
ACAACATGGCATACACCAGGTGCCTATCACCATCCACTTTGGGGACGAGATCCTGAAGACGGGCATCGATATCGACGATGCTCGGCTGTTCGCGCGCGTGGATCGAGAGGGGCGGCTTCCCACCACGGCTGCGCCCTCGCCAGGCGACTATTGCGAGGCCTACAACGCTGCGTTTGGGGCGGGCGCCGATGCGGTAGTCTGCTTCTGTGTATCCAGCGCTGTGAGCGCCACCTACAACGCCGCGGTGGTTGCGCGCAACACCATGCCCGAGCGCAATATCGTCGTGGTGGACACGTGCCAGCTCTCCTTGTCCCAGGGATACATGGCTATCGCCGCTGCCGAGGCCGCTCGAGCGGGAGCCTCGGTGCAGGAGGTACTGGCGCTGGCCGACTCGGTGGGGCAGCGCTCACATCTGTATGCTTGCCTCTCAACGCTCAAGTACTTGGCCATGAGTGGCCGGGTGGGCTATCTGGCCGCTGGCATGGCCAGCTTGCTCGACTTTAAGCCTATCCTCACCATTCGTGATGGCAAGCTGGACATGCTGGAACGCGTGCGCACGCGCAAACGCGCCTGGGAGAGAGTGACCAACCTCACGGCGGAGGCGCTACAGGGCAAAGTCCCCGAGCGCATGGCGATCCTGCATGTGGCGGCGCCCGCGGAGGCCGCCAGGTTTGCCGATCAACTAAGGACTTGTGCCAACTGCCCTGCGGCGTTGCCCTTTGTCGAGATTACGCCTGGGCTCTCTGTGCACTCGGGCGCGGGAAT
>CAYQDH010000290.1:0-7099 GCA_964416075.1 uncultured Anaerolineales bacterium
TAATGGAAGGGAGAATCCATGGCCAGTTCCACGGGATCTTCCAGGCCCAGTCGCTGTTTTATGAAATGAAAGCTATTCTCGGTGCGCAGAGTGGCTGAGGTCAGCACGACACAGTCTTTTTGGTTAAAGAGCTTGTCGCGCAACAAGGTGGCCACCTGGAGGGGGGCGCTATGCAAAGTGATCTCCTGGTCGCGTCGCGAGATGGAAAACCAGTAGATCCCTTCATCCTCGGGTTCCATGAGGATCCGGTTCATGCCCATCCACATCTCTTGCGCGCGTTGCAGGTGTGCTTTGATGTCCTGGGACAACTCGTCGCGCATACCGCTCTCTACCACAGGAAGGTTGTCTATCGCCATCAGAAGGCGTTCTACTCCTCTGATGGTCGCCATCATAGGGGTCGAAAAGTTCTCCCAGGCGATCTCCACGGCCGTCCAATCGGGCTGGGTGCGCAAACCACTGTGCAGGCTAATATTCTGTTCGTAGAGTTCCTGCTTGCTGTTCGAGGAAGCATGCTCGTTCAGGAAGAGATCGAGCGTATTGAATATCTCGTATACGCGATGTTGTGCCTTGTCGATCTCTTCCTGGAGTTGCTGGATCTGGTTGGTCATAGCCGCTCGGGCGCTACTGCTGATTCCCTCGGCCTGGAACAGGGCGGGCACCTGAGCGAGCAACCCGGCCGGCGTACCATTGTCTATATGGCTCATGCTCACGAGCAGGCCGTAAATGTCGCGACGGCCCACTTCAAACCCGAATTGGTTGGTGGCTTGTTCTTCCAGGTGATGCGCTTCGTCGATGATCAGGTATTTGAACTCGGGCAGGATGCGGCTCTCGAGCACCAGATCTGATAGCAGTAAGGCATGATTGACGATAAGCAGATGCGCCCGTTCTGCGCGGGCCTTGGCGTGGTAAAAGTAACAACGACCTGTCTGCAGGAAGGGGCAACGCTCGCCCAAGCATGTTTCGGACGAAGACTCGATGTCCGACCAGATCGATGTCTCGGTGTTCAGCAGCAAGAGCTCGGCGCGATCTCCCGTGTGCGTGACACGTAACCAGATCAGCACTTTGGCCAGGACGCGTGTGCCATCGGCGTCGAGTTGACGCGTTCGGCGTAGCGCCATCAGGCGGCGAAGGCAGACGTAATTGCTACGTCCCTTGAGCACAGCGGCCTGGAATGGTAGATCGAGGATGTGCTGCAGATCGGGAACGTCCTTGTGCTGCAGCTGGTCCTGAAGATTGATCGTATTCGAGGAGATGACCACGCGTCGGCCATTTTGAACGGCAAAAGCGATCGCTGGGAGCAGGTATGCCAAAGACTTGCCCGTTCCGGTGCCAGCCTCTACGAGAAGGTGCGAGGGCGTGTTAAAGGCCTTGGCTACCCCCCGCAACATGTCCACTTGCTGGCTGCGATGTTCGTAACCAGGAAAGGCGCGCGAGAACGGCCCGCCCGGGGAAATCAGGCCACATAGCGAGTCAATATCCAGAGGCACGATGGTTTTGGTCGGCTCTAGGGTGGGCCACTCTTCCTCATCGAGCTCTGCCATGCTGATGTGAAATCCATCTTGGCGACGGCGCTCCGACAGGTTGAGGCCTCGCCGCTCTTGTTGCTCGGTGAGGATGTCACGAAACAAATCCTTCAATCCCCAATCGGTGCCCTGGGCCAGGCGCACGATCTCCTGTATGATCGTCTCGTCAGTTTCTCGAGCTCGCTCCACCAGCGCCAAGAAGAGATCTTTCGTGGCCATGGCATCCGGCAGGGCACGATGATTCTGCTCCAGGGAGATGCCCAGTTGCTCCGTCAGGCTAGCCAGACTGTAACGATTGGCCTCGGGTACTAGGATACTTGCCAACTCGAACGTGTCGATGGCGATGTTGTTGCCCAACAACCCGCGGTGTTGTAAAAAGCGCAGGTCGGTGTCCACATTGTGTCCCACGATGGGAAAGTTCTTGGCAAAAGTCAGAATCTGACCCATCAGCGAACGCAATGGCGGGGCATGATCCAGGTCCGCCTGGCAGATGCCACTCAACTGCTCGATCTTGTAGGGGATTTGGCGACGGGGATTCACCAGACTGCTAAAGGTTTCCAGGACCTCGGTATCCCTGAACTTGACCATACCGATCTCGATGATATCATCACGCTCTGTGTCAAAGCCCGTGAATTCGAGATCGACAGATACGTAAATGCGAGTCATCCATCTCCGATCCTTGGTGCGTGGCAACTCAGTATACCCGCAGAGCCGTCCGCACACAAAACTCCCGCAGGCTCCGCCTCGACGGATCTAACCCGACCCATCATCTAGCCGGAAACCTGCGGGAGCCAACTACTCTCAGGCACAAGGGCTTGGTCTGGCCCAGAGGCTGGGCTTCGCCCTAGGGGCTAGGCTACCTCTCGCTTCCACAGGGCGCCACCCAGGCTCATGGTGTAAAGCACCGCATCCCCTGCATCGCCCTGCCCATGAAGCATGGCGATACCGATAAAGCTGGTGCCCTCCAACCCTTCGCTAAAGGGCTGCCACGTACGGCCACCATCGATGGAGCGATAAAGGCCGTTTCCTGTAGCAGCATAGATTTGGCCTCCCTCGTCGACCTGGCCCATCGCTACGATACCTAGTGTATTGGCGCCGCTGGGATCAACCCGTGTGCTGATCCATACATCCTTTGCCTTGCGCAGAGGGCGCAAGCAATAGGGCCCCGTGGCCAATATCGCCTGCTCGGTCGCACCGTCGACAACACCCACCGGCAACGAGATATCGATCCACCGCGCCTGGGTGACCTGAGTGGTCACCTGCTTCCATGTCTCCCCTCCGTTGGTCGACCGCCATAAGGCGACGCGCGCTTGCTGAGTCGAAGTCGCGGGGATGGCGGTTCCCATCAGTAGGGTATGATCTCGCTGAAAATCGGGCGAAACCACGATCGAGAGGATCTCCTGCCCCTGGCAAGGAGTGCCGCCTGGCTCCCAGGTGCGGCCTCCGTCTCGGGTCCTGAGAAGCGCGCCATTGGAGATACCAGCCAAGCCGCCCTGGTTTTCTGGCAACATGACTATCGCCTGCACATCTGCCTGATCGGAGACGGTCTCCCAAGTCTGGCCGCCGTTCGCAGAACGCAGGATTCCACCTTCCTGGCTGGCTACCAGAAGGGTGCCCTGATCGTCTCTGGCGAAGGCGGTGAGTGGATAGTAGAGGGCTAATCCGGGCAAGGACTGCCACGTGGTGCCTTGGTCTTCTGACATCCACAGGCCCTCTTGCGGACCGAGGACATACATTGTGTCGCCATAAGCCGCCAGTCGCGCGAAACCGCGCGCATTGAGCCCTTCGGATGCACTAGCCCAAGTAAACCCGCCATCGACCGACTTCCAAATACCGGCATCATGCATACCCGCCATGACCACCTGGGAATCGCCCGCCAGGGTGAGCACCGAGTTGGACATTTCTCGGGCCAGCTGCCAGGATTCTCCGCGATCTGTTGACACATAGAGGCGGTTACCCACGCCAGCGACCATTCTGCCGCTCTCGGCGAAATCCGGAGCCAGCCACAGGCAGTTCAGTGGTCCTTCGCCCACTGTATCTTGGAGCATCTCCCATGTGCGCCCGCCGTCGGTGGAATGGTACAGGCTGCCATTCTCAGTGCCGGCGTAAACCGTACGATCATCATCGAACCCAGGGCTTACCGCCAGCACATCGACGATATCCTCATCCAGGGCCAGGCTAGTCTGCCTCCAGGCGCGACCACCGTTGACAGATAGTGCCACACCCTCGGTCGTTGCTGCGAACATCGTTTCACGGCGGGACCAGTCGGGCGCACAGGCCAAGGCCAGCACATTGGCATCGCCCAGGCCGAAGCTGCTATCTTCCCACCTCTTCCCCGATGCGCGGCTAACCAGCAAGCCACTACCATCGGTAGCGGCAAACACGGTGCCGTCCTGGCGAAACCTGGGTGAGGGGAGGATGAACGTGATTGTTGCTTTGCCCTCTTCGGGTACAATGCCTGCTT
This sequence comes from uncultured Anaerolineales bacterium, assembly GCA_964416075.1. Lineage (GTDB taxonomy): Bacteria > Chloroflexota > Anaerolineae > UBA1429 > UBA1429 > CAYQDH01. The sequence goes on from CAYQDH010000290.1 coordinate 3,988, forward strand.
CCCAGCTACGGCCATAGTCAAAAGATGCAAAAAGATCCCCGCTGAGCGCACCGGTAAATAGCGCACCGTTGTGGGCAACGGCGAGCGTGCTCAGGAGGGGGGTCGACAGCCCGGTCAGGTTCTGGACCCAGTGCTCCCCAGCATCGTCGGATGTAAACACACCACAACCTGTCGCTGCCCAATAACGTGGTACGTCGGCTACGGGTGAGATCGCCAAACCAAAAACCGTTCCCCCTGCTGAAACCGGTCCCAGGGATTCCCACGGTTTGATCTGTTCAAGGGCTTTTTGGGAAATGCTCATGGCTCGAAATTCTCCTTGGGTTTCCGATGCAGCACGAGCGCATCGGTAGTGAGCAACATCATCGCGCCGCTCGAAGCGAGTTCCAGGGCCCGCTTGACCACCATGGTAGGGTCAGCAATCCCGTGTTCGATCATGTTGACGATTTTCTTCTCGCGCACATCGTAACCATAGCCCACACCGGCGCGTGTGGCCTCAGCCACAGCCACTGGAGGATGAATTCCTGCATTGGCCGCGATCCGGCGCATGGGCTCCTCCAGGACTCGAGCCATGATATTGACCCCGATTTGGATGTCTGGATCATCCGCCTGGACAGCCTGAACCGCGGGAACGCAGGCCAGGTAAGCCGCCCCACCGCCGGGCACGATGCCGCTCTCCATGCCGGCCCTGACAGCTTTCATCGATTGCTCAGCAACCTCGGTGAGGGCTTTGCGTTCTTGCTCGGTCATACCGCCGATGCGCAGCTCACCCACGCCAGACGAAAACTGGACTAACAGATCCCGCAACTGCTGGCGCTCTTCCTGATCGCGCGTTTCGCGCAGGCGTTGGCGAATCTGTTGCGTGCGCTCCTTGATCTTTTGCTTGTCGCCATGGCCGCCGATGATCAGGTAATAGTCTTTGGTGACCACCACGCGGTCCGCACGTCCCAGGTCCTCGAACTTGACATCCTCCGGCGACATCCCTGACTTGTCGAAGAGGGGGCGCCCCCCGGTAATGAGGGCGATGTTTTCCACGGTGCCGCGGCGCACCTCGCCGATCGGCTTTATGTTGGCCACGCTAGAACGGATGATGTCGCGCTCATTGTTGGCTACCAGCACCCCGATAGCCTTGTCAGACATATTCTTGCAGATGACGAATACGCTCTTTCCGCCATCTTTGACGACCAGTTCCAGAATGTTCTGGGCGCTCTTCACCGAGTCAAAGACCATATCGGCTGCGAGAATATAGACATCGTTCAGCACAGCAATACGTCGGCTGGTGTCGGTCATCAGGTAGGGAGAAATGTAGCCTCCCCCGAAACGAGCGCCTTCGTGATAGGTCCGATCATGATAGGTGGCGATGTAGGGCTCGATGACGATGTTGGCGTGGGGACCCAACACGTCGTAAATCTCTCCCAGCAGCTTACCGATCTCAGCATTGCCCGTGGCGGCTGTTGCTACGGCTGCGATGTGGTCTTCCCCCTCCAGAGGCTGCGACATCTGGTCCAGCGCCCTGAGGGCCGCATCTGTGCCCAGTTCCACACCTCGCCGCACCATCATTGCGTTGGTGCCGGCAGCTATGACACGCTGCATCTCCTTGGCGAGCGCCACGGCCAGGACCGCGGTGGTAGCACTCCCATCACCTACTTCTTCACGCACACGCCACACCATGTGGCGCATCATCATCGCCCCAGCATCTTCCTCACGGTTGGGCAGTTGGATGATGCGTCGAGCGATGGTAGCCGCGTCGGTTAGGAGCTCCGGCTCGCCTTTGGGCTCGCGGGCGTTGGCGATATTACCGCCAATGGGGCCCAAGGTAATTGCCAGCAGCCGTGCCATGGACTCAAAGCCACGCAACATGCCGACCCGGCTCTTTTCTCCGAGAATCACATCCGGTTTTGGCATACCCTCTCCTTGCTCTTCCGCCTCCTTGCAGAGTTCAAACTCGCGGGGTGCAAGTATACCATTTTTCTACATAATTGCCAAGGCCAAATTCATCTGCCGCACGGAGATTTGGCCTGCCTGGCCCTGGGGTTCCCGTGGCTCATCCACGAGGTAAGGATTCTGATCGCCAAGGTCTATCCTTTGGACAAGCCCCGTCGTCCTAGAGGGCTTGGCGGAAAACGGCGTGCATGCTATATTGAGTGCTGACCGATAGCGATCTCGACTTAGGAGGAGCATGCCCGTGCCACAGTCCAACACTTATTCCGGCAAGGTCGTTCTGATCGACTATGACCCGATCCTCTTTAACCCCATGGGCGATGAGGCAGAGTATCTCGCTGCCCATGGTGCCAGCTGGGAGACGCACCTCTGTCTTTCGGCTGAAGATGTCCTGGCCGTCGCACGCGATGCGGACGTTGTCGCGGTGCAGACCGTGCGTCCTTTGCTCACGCGTGAGGTCCTGGCACAACTAGCGCGTTGCCGCTGCACGATCCGTGCCGGTGCGGGCTATGATAGCATCGATTACAAGGCTGCTACTGAGATGGGCATCATGGTCTGTAATACCCCCACCTATTGCACCGACGATGTGGCCGACAACGCCATTGCCCATATACTGGCCAGTGTGCGGCACCTAGCGCGACTGGATGTGGCCATGCGCCAGAACCACTGGGCGCGCGAGCTGGCGATCCCCACGCGGCGGATCACTGGCAGCACGTTAGGCATCATCGGCCTGGGTCGCATCGGCAGCCGCGTGGCCAAGCGCATGCGCAGTTGGGATCTCCAGATCCTGGCCTACGACCCCTATATTACCCAGCAGCAGGCGGATTCGGTGGGCGCCAAGCTGGTGGGCCTGGAGGAACTCCTGCAGCATTCCGATTTCATCACCATCCACTCCCCGCTTACCGATGAGACATACCACTTGCTTAGTTGGGACCAATTCGCCAAGATCAAGCCGGGAGCCTTTCTCGTCAACACAGCGCGCGGGCCCATCGTGCACGAGGAAGCGCTGGTAGCCGCATTGCAGGAGGGGCGTCTTGCGGGCGCAGGGATCGATGTCTTTGAACACGAGCCGCCGACCGATTCGCCCTTGCTCAAGATCGATAGCGTGACACTAACGCCACACACCAGTGCCAACTCGCCCGAATCCCGTCGCGACCTTTACCGCCTGATCTGC
>CAYQDH010000291.1:0-7090 GCA_964416075.1 uncultured Anaerolineales bacterium
GCGCTTTGATCCCGCTTTTCGTCGAATCGATTCTGATTGCACAACCGTTACGCTAAGCCTCAGGGGTCAGCACGGCCAACTCGACGCCTGGCGGAAGAAGGCGCCGCAAGGTCTGCACATCCTTCTGCGAGCCCACGATAGAGCCCCAGTGCATGGCGTGCCCCAGCCAGTGGATACCTTGAGTAGCCATCGCTTATCCTTTCCAAGGACTCGGACAGAACCTAGAAGCGCTTGACGGCTACATTTTACGTCGCTGAGATCCGTGCCGCAAACGGCCAGCCGGATCGTCAGTGCCTTGCCGCTCTCGTTGCAGCACGGACTGGGCGTCACAAAACAATCGTCACGTAGGTGAGGCCATGATCGCGCCTTCGAGATTACGCATTTACGCATTGTCCTACTTGACACCCCTATGGTGTTGCATATACTTTTCCAAGTGCGCAAAACACTGGCGTAGCTCGGACCGAGTTAGCCAATAGCTCTCAATTATTCCAGGGAGGCAGATACGATGGCTTTCAAGATCACGGACGAATGTATTTCTTGCGGCTCCTGCGAGTCCGAATGCCCCAATGAGGCGATTTCTGAGGGTGACGAAACCTATGTGATCGATCCCGCCAAATGCACCGAATGTGTGGGCTTTTTCTCCACGCAGCAGTGCTACGAGGTATGCCCCGTCGAGGCGCCGGCGGCCGATCCCGCCAACGTCGAATCGAGGGAGCAGCTTCTCGCCAAGTTTGCAGCGCTCCATCCGGGCAAGGAGCCTGTGGCCTGAGCCGTGACGTGACACTTGGCCCCTCGATCTGGCGATCGAGGGGCTTTCTTTTTGCCCTTGCGAGGCGGGTGCGCCCGAGATTCTGGGAAATTACCGCCGCAGGGCCAATTCATGAATAGGCCCTGCCTTCACTCCAGGCCACGACACCCCAAGGCCCGGGCCTTGTATGTCCTGGCAGGGCGGCCTATAATAACGTAACGATCCGTCTTCTCCCGCTCAAGAGAGGGGTGGTGGTATGTTTCGGCTGAGGCGCTGTCTCCCGTCGCTAGTCCGGGCAATCGTCCTGGCCATGCTGCTTGCGGGCCTGGCAGCGTGTGAAGAACAAGCCGCTTCCCCGACCCCCCTCCCCTCGCCCTCCCCTCTGCCATCGCCCACGCCCAGCCTACAGCAGGCTGTGGATCGATCGATGTTCACCATTTCGTTCAACGGCGTCCTCCTGGCCAGCGAAGAGATCCGCGTGGATAGCAGCGGCAACCAACCCATCGTCTTCAGTGAGATCAGGCAGACTGCCGATTCGGCGATCGAGCGCCGGACGATGGTGCTCGCGCCGGACTATGGGCCCGTGCAGTACGAGCTAGAGCGCAATGCGCTGGGGGTGCGTTCCACCTGGTCCATCGAGCGGAATGAGGACGGCGTGGATGGCCTGGGCAACAATCTGGACTGGTATGGCCCCGTGCTTTTGGAGGGGGTGAGCCCGCCGCCGGACGTGATGCTCGAGAGCTCGCCCTCAGCGTTGCCGTTCGCTCTGCTGGCGTTGCGATCTACAGCCGACACAGCGCAAGCGAAGACACCCGATGGCCCGCTCCGCTTGAGCACGATGGACGTGATCGAGGGCCTGGCTGCTACGCGACCATTGACGATCACCACGGCACCCGATCGCAAAGGGGCTGTCATCGGCACATTAGCCCTCGAAGGACAGATCGACGGCGGGGCGAACCCGCGTTTCACGCTATGGATTCGGCCCGGAAACCGCACGCTGTACAGTGTAGAGATCGCGGACTATCGATTCGACCCCTGGCAGGCGCGGGGGAACCCAATGCTGCGCCAACCGGGCAGGCTGGTCATCCAGCGCGTGAGCAAGGCGCCCGAGCCGCTAACCGTAACGCCAGAACCTGACAGTGATATACGGCGTCTGGATGTCGAATTTGCCGGCGGGGATAACACAGCTCGCTCGGGCACGCTGGTCTTGCCTGCTGGCGCCGGTCCCTTCCCGGTGCTGGTTGCGCACAGCCCATCGGGCGTGGTGCCACGCTCCCACGTAGGGGATGTGTTCGTGCAGCAAGGATGGGCCGTATACAGTTACGACAAACGTGGCATGGGCGAAAGCGAGGGTGAGTTCGAGCGCGGTCCCGGCGGAGGGCTGGCAGAGGATGCCGTGGCTGCGGCGGCCATGCTGGCGGCGCGACAGGAGATCGACCCGCAACGCATCGTGTTTCTGGGCATGGGCGATGGCGGCCTGGTGGGAGCCCGGGCGTTGGCCACTGAAAGCAACTACGCGGGGGCCATCTTGGGCTCTACTGCGACTGCGACGCGCATCTTCCCCGACCTGGCACAGGAACGACTGCGCACCGTCCTGGCGGCGCACTATGGTTGGACCGACGACGAAATCGCGTTGTATGCCAACCAGGGGGCGAATCGCTGGGAGGCGTGGATGGTGGAAGGTCGTGACGAGATCGAGGCGGCGCGACGTCGCGTCTCCGTCGCCTCCCTGCGCGACTGGGCGGATATCGACCTGGCAGGGACGCTCGCGGCGGCGCGCGCCCCGATCTTGCTGCTGCATGGCGAAGAGGACCGCTGGACGCCCGCTGCCGGCGCGCGGACCCTCTACGAGCGCCTGCAAGCCCAAGGCGAAACGCAGATCACCCTGCAGGTGTACCCCGGCCTCGATGACAGCCTATCCACGGACGCGGCGCCAGGGGTACTGGCGGCGCCAATTCAGGAGGCGATACTGGCATGGCTCGAGGCGCTACCGGAGTAGCAGTCACCGCGGATGGCAGCTAGGCGGGCAGAAGGAGATCCAAGCGGAGGGGAAGCGCAGTGGTCGCAGCCACGACCACTGCTCGGCTCAGATATCGGTGCGCACCTCATCGCATCGGAGGGCCCGCGCGATGAGCACAAAGAAGAGGAAACCCACGAGCAGCAGCAGAAGGGCAGACCAGAGACGATAATAGCGCAGGGCGAAATCGACACTGGCATAGTGCGAGAGTCCCATTAACACGCTCATTCGAGCAATGCTGGCCAACAAAGCGACGGGTATCGCCAACACGATGAGGGCCAGCTTGCCCAACACGGGGCCCTGCGCCACAAAAGCATAGACACAAGCCAGCACCACAAAGGCCATGAGAGAGCCAACTCCGGTACAGGGCGACGCCACCTCGAGGGCAACCTCCGGCAACAGTAGGCTGGTGCCCGAAACGGTCACCGCGATGCCAAATAACCTGGCTAGGGCAGCGGCTGTCTCGGCTACCCACTGTGTCAGCGCGGGCGAGCACGTTTGTAGCCAGGGCAGCGGGATGGCCAGGAACAGAAAGGCCAGAGGGAACAGCTGTCGCTTGAGCGTCAGTGGCCCAGCCAGGACCAGCACGATACCCGCCAGAGCGAACACCAGGGTCACGGAGGAGAGCAGCAGTTCCTGCCGACGAAGCGCCAGGCCGTGGACAGCCAGGGCCAGGCCAATCACCAGTAACCCTAGCCACAGCGCACCACCCTTGGCGATCCCCACTATAGGCTGCCCACGTTGCAGTCGCCAGGCAAGAAGCAGCGAGATGGCCGGCACCAGGATCCCCATCCGGTAATAAGCATTCCCGACCCAGTTGAGCACCAACCAGCGTAGGGTGGGATAGTACGCCACCGCGACCAGAGCAAGCACAATCAACAGAATGCCATAATACGTACGACGACCGAGTCCGACCATGGGCACCTTCACTCAGAGTTTTCACCGCCAAGACGGGAGTATAGCATAGACACCCCTCGCCGGACGAATCAGCGCCAGAGATGCAAAGTCGATGCGCCTGTGAGATCAGCCGCAGAGAACAGGGTTTGACTCTAGTGCGCGGGGATCCTTAGCGCCGGTGAGTACACCGGACGGTCAGGATGACAGGCTCGCGACAATGACGGCCCTGAATCGGCGCTGGCTGTTCCTTGCGAGATCGAGTTCACCCATCTATAATGCCCAAACTAGAGGATCATGAGGAGGAACACCTATGAACCGTGCGCCCCAGGTAGAACGTCTTGGCAGCGTAATCCGGCACGAGGGCATCCCCGGGCCGGTACCCTTTATCGAGTTGTTTGCCGACCTGCAGATCATGGAAGCCGTGGTGGGACATCCGATGGCGCCCAACGGGCTGGACGATGCCGAGGCCATCGACGCCTATGCCAGGAGCCTCGTCTCATTCTACCGCAAGCTCGGCTACGCCTATGTGCCCCTCAGCGTCAGCTCGGGATTACGGCGAACCACTGCCAGCTCGATAGATACCGCGGACCTCTCCAAGGGAACGCGTCACTGGGACAACTCGACGACCATCGAGATCAGCGACTGGGCCGGTTTCGAGGCCTACCCCTGGCCCAAGCCGGAGCAGATCGACTATCGCCTGGCCGAAGCTGTGCGCCGCCACCTTCCTGACGACATGGGGGCAATGGCCCTAGGGGCAGGGGGTGTGCTGGAATGGGTTATGTGGCTGATGAGCTATGAGCTCTTTGCCGTAGCCCTCTACGACCAGCCAGACCTGGTGGCCGCGCTCTTTGAGAAGGTGACGGATATCCTCACCAGCACCTGTCGCAACCTCATGGAGATGGGCGAGTTTGTCGGATACTTTATCGGGGACGACATGGGCCACTATACCGGCACGATGATCTCGCCGGCAGCGATGCGCCAGTATGTCTTCCCCAACCAACGCAAACTGGTAGACATCGCGCACGAACACAACGTGCCGTTCCTACTGCACGCCTGCGGGAACCTCTCCGCGGTGATGGAGGACCTGATCACCACGGTGCAGATCGATGCCAAGCACTCCTTCGAAGACAAGATCGAGCCCGTGGAGAGCCTGCACGCGCAGTATGGTCGACGCATCGCCCTTTTGGGCGGCGTAGATGTGGACCTGCTGACGCGAGGCAGCGAGGAGCAGGTACGGGCGCGAAGCCGGCAACTGCTGGATACACTGGGGCACTCGGGGTCATGGTGCCTGGGTACGGGGAACAGTGTGGCCAACTACATCCCGGTGCGCAACTACCTGGCCATGTTGGATGAGGGTCAGCGTTGGAACAGGGAGCACTACGGCCAGTAAGCGATCCTGGCTTTAGCGGCGACCAGCGCCGAGCCTCAAGCGGAGGCGGTGCCTGGCAGCAGGCGGCTAAGGGTTGGGATGACGCGCAATTGACCCCTTGATGGGTTTGTGGCATAATCCGCGCCAATAGACGCCGATATGAAGGCAGATGCCGTGACAGACGGGGTGCACAGCAGATTCCAAGGGTACTACGGACCGCTAGCGGCCCCGTTCCACTGTTCCGCCGTTTGCCTCGCATAGGGACTCAGAGGAGTCCCTTTTTCATGCCAAGGTGGCGCATGCCGAGATGCGTCACCCGGGCCGATTACGGCCCAAAGCAAGCCAGCTCTGGGTTCGGGTTCTCGCCTGGCTAGATCCGGCCAGGTCCAGTATCAATACTACAAAGGAGCCCCACGATGATTGCCAACGCCAAGTCACCCGCCGCCGCAGACCCAGCCCCATCTAGAGTCATCGGCTATCTGCCCCAGGATCGCCCGCCGCTCGGTGCATTGCTGACGCTGGGCCTGCAGCATGTACTGACGATGTTCCCGGCCACCGTGTTGGTGGCCATCCTCACCGGGTTCGATGTCGGAGTCACGCTCTTTGCCAGTGGCTTGGCCACGATCGTCGCCCTCCTGGCTTCGGGGAAGCGCATCCCCCTCTATTATGGATCCAGCTTTAGCTACATCGCCGCTGTGGTGGCCATCGTGGGCGCAGAGGGGGGTGGCATACGGGTGGCCCAAGGGGGCATCATCGCCACCGCCCTGGTCTCGATCATCGCCGGATTACTGATTCGCTGGGCGGGCAAGAACGCACTGGACAAGGTACTGCCGCCCATCGTCACGGGATCGGTGGCCATCGTGATTGGCATCTCGCTGGCCAAGACAGCGTTGGACATGGCTTCGGCCCAGTGGGGTATCGCCTTCTTCACTTTGCTGGCCACGATACTCTTTTCGGTGTACCTGCGCGGCAAAGGCCTGGCCTCTATGCTCCCCGTGCTCTTTGGCGCTCTCGCGGGGTACCTGCTCTCTGCCATCGTAGGTCTGGTAACCCCGGACAAGATCGCTGCCGCACAGTGGGTGCGCGTGCCAGCCTTTACCACGCCCATCTTCAAGTGGTCAGCGATCCTGGCCATAGCACCCATCGCCATCGCCACGATTCCCGAATCGACGGCGCACCTTTACCAAATCAGCCTCTACGTCGACCGCCTGGCCGAGGACATGGGGCGCCCGACACTACAGATCAAGAACCTGATCGGCCTGAACTTGATCCTCGATGGGATTGGGGATGCCATCAACGGCATGTTGGGCGGGTGCGCGGGCACGAACTATGGCGAGAATAACTCGCTCATGGCCATCACCCGCAACTATTCCGGTCCCGTGCTCATCGCCGCGGGCGTCATCGCCATGCTGCTGGGGTTTGTCGGCAAGCTGGCCGCTATCGTGGAGACCATGCCCACAGCCGTAACCGGAGGGCTAGCCATCTTTCTGTTCGGCATCATTGGCTTGCAGGGCGTGGCGCTCATACAATCGGAGAAGGTTGACCTCTTCGATTCTCGCCAGCTGGCCATCGGGGCCATCATTCTGGTCATCGGCATCGGCGGCGCGGCATTCCCCGGCGGGAACCTGCCCATCATGATTCCCGGGCTCCAGGCGATCTTCCCGGGTGGACTCCCGTCCATCGCCACATCGGCGGTGGTAGGGATCCTCATGAACGCCGTCTTCCTGATCTTTCCAACTACTGGCAAGTCCTAAAGCGATATTACCGCGCTCAGGTCCCACAGGGTGGGACCTGAGCGCCACGACCACGCCCCACGCTGCAGGACGTAACCACACCGCCCGTGGCCCGTGCGCCGCTGACCGAGCCGCACAGCCGGCCGAACAGACCCCAGAAGGAGTGTTGCCGACGCTATGGATCCCCAGACCACCTTTCCCACAGGTAAGCTGCCGCTCGAGTTCCTGGACAGCCTCCTGCAATCCTACACTATGCGAGATCCGCGCCTGATCTGCGGGCCGAGCGTAGGGGAGGATGTCGCCGTGGTCGACATGGGCGACCGCTA
>CAYQDH010000292.1:0-740 GCA_964416075.1 uncultured Anaerolineales bacterium
AACAATTACTAGCCCGATTATCATCAACGCCCATGGCGCGGCCATCGAACGTAGCAGCGCCGCCGGCACACCCGAGTTTCGCCTGTTCCAGGTGGCCAGTGGCGGGGCCTTTACGCTCAACCAGGTCACGCTTCGCAACGGCCGGGTGACCGGCTATGCAGGCGGTGCGGTGCTCAACCTCGGCACGCTCACGATCGAGGCGAGCACGCTCAGCGGTAACAGCGCAGCGGACGGGGGTGCGTTGGCCAACCAAGGAACGCTCAACCTGGCGAGCAGCACGCTGTGGAACAACAGTGCGACCGGCAGCGGGGGCGCCATCAAAGACAGCGGCACGTTGCTGATCATGAGCAGCACCTTGGTGGGCAACAATGCCTCGGGCGGGGCGAACGTCTCCACCAGCGTCCCCGCGACGCTCAAGAACACCATCCTGGTCAAGGGCACAAGCGGGGCGAACTGCGCCACGACGCTGGCAGAGGATAGCGTCGCCAACCTGGCAGACGACAGTTCGTGCGGCACGAGCGCCACGGTCAGGACCACCATCCAGATCGGTCTTGCCTCCTCCTTGGCGAGCAACGGCGGTCCGACCCAGACGATGGCGCTAGGAGCTGGCAGCGCGGCGATCGACGTGGGGACCTCGACTCCATCGGCGCCACTCGAGATCAGCGGGATTGTTGCCCGGTCCAGTCCGGCGACAATGGCCATAGAATCTGTATCGCAGAATACAAACTGCGTTCCCTTGA
>CAYQDH010000292.1:750-7075 GCA_964416075.1 uncultured Anaerolineales bacterium
CTAGGAGCTGGCAGCGCGGCGATCGACGTGGGCAACGCGACCGCCTGCAAGGCGGGCAAGGTCAAGAACGCCGATCAGCGTGGCTATAGCCGCTTTGCTGACGGCGATGGCAACGGGGTCAAGGGGTGCGATATCGGTGCCTACGAGTATCTATCCAGCCCGTTACCGCCCCCGCCGCCTGATCCGGACACCACTGCGCCGCGGACGCGCATCACGCTGACGCCCACCCTGCCGGACGGCGCCAACGGCTGGTACCGCACTGCGCCCATAGCCAAGGTAGAATCCCAGGATCTCTCTGGGGTGATCGAGGTGCGTTGTACCCTCGACCCGGCCGTTCCGCCAGCCGCGTACACGGACCTGCCCGAAGCGGCGTGCGCCTTCGTGGGTGGGGCGCCGGTGAGTGGGGACGGTGCGCATACGCTGTGGGCGGCGGCTATGGACTTTTACGGCAACCGGAGTACGCTGATCCGGGCCGACTTCCGGGTCGACGCGACTCCGCCGGCGCTTACCTGCCCGGCTGCGGGAGCGTTCCTGTTACACAGCGGGGAACATGCCATCGGCCCCGCCGGTGTGGATGCCAGCGTCTCCGGGCTGGATGAAGCAGCCAGCGCGTTGAGCGGCGCCATCGAAAGCGAGTCGGTCGGTGCCAGGGTCCTGACGTTCACCGCCTTTGACCTGGCCGGTAACTCTACCAGCCTGGACTGCACCTACAACGTGATCTATGACTTTGGCGGGTTCTACCCGCCGGTCGAGCCAGCTCCTACACTCAACGCGGCGGGGGTGGGGAGCGCCATCCCACTCAAGTTCAGCCTGGCTGGCGACCAGGGGCTGGAAATCCTGGCCGCAGGCTATCCCACCGCTCAGCAGGTGGACTGCCAGACACTAGATCCAGTGGGATCGGCGGTTGCCACCATGCCGGCCGGCAAGAGCGGGTTGTCTTTCGATCCACTGACGGGCTGGTACAACTATGTATGGAAGACGGACAGGGCTTGGAAGGGCACCTGCCGGGCGCTCACCATCGAGCTCATCGACGGCACCCAGCATCAGGCGTATGTCAGGTTCCCGTAGGGGAGGAGGCACGCGGAGACACAGTGACAAGGTGATGCGAGACTCGCGCACAACCATCGAGGGTTAGGGTCTGGTAGTGCCCCGCCAGGCACTCCAGAGTGGTAGCGAGCGCCAGGGGGAGGCTGGCACCAGCGTGGCCAATGTGGCCCCGGCGATCGGAGAGATCACGTTGCCCATCGACCCGCTACCGATGAACGGGACGGCCGGGAACCTGAACTTCCACAGCGACAGCTACCAGTGGCTGGTGGTGGGCGGGCCCAAGGCCACCTTCAAGGGGGCGGGGGCGATCAACGGCGAGGGGGAGTATGGCTTTATGCTCAGCGCCATCGACGGCCAGATCACGGGCGGAGGTGGGATCGACAAGTTCCGCATCAAGATCTGGGATGTCGCCACGGAGGCTGTGGTGTACGACAACCTGATGGACTCTGCCGAAGACGCGGCCCCGACGACCGTTCTGGGAGGTGGGAGCATCGTCATCCACACCAAGTAGGCCGCTATCCGCGAAGGGTTTGGCACAATCCCCGGCCCCTTGGAGAAGGGCCGGGGATTGTGGGTGGAAGCAGCGGGGGCATCTGCCCCAGTTCTCTCCCTCGTACGACATGGCGGCCCTGCCATGCCAAGGGGCGCTCTAGCAGGGAGTCCCGAACAGCGCCCCTACGGAGATAGCCCGTCGCCTGCCGGCAACGCCGTTTTTCGCACCGCACGCCGCTTAAGCTGCGCAGTCCCCTCCACGGTCCCACCCCGCCACATCGGTCAGGACCGCCCGCGCCTCCACTAGGTCGGGCGCGTCGAGCCCCTCATCGAACGTGGCGTAGAGCGCCGCCAGGGGCTCGCGCGCCTCCTGCGCCCGGCCGTGCTGTTGCTGCCAGCGGAGCAGCTGGGTCAGCGCGCGCAGCTCCCACAGCCGCGCCCCCTGCCCCCGGGCCACGGCGATGGCCCGCTCCAAGCACGCCTCGGGCGAGGCCTGGCGCGTCCCCAGCGCCGTCTCGCTGGCGACGCCCCCCCGTTCCAGCGCCTCCCCCCGCAGGGTCCATAACGTTGATTCGCCATAGTGCGTGCCCGTCCGCTCGAGGTCCTCGAGGGCCTCGTCGATCACCTCCAGCGCCTGTTGCGCTTGCCCCGCCGCCAGATGTGCCTCGGCCAGCAGCGCCGCCTGCAGGTATCGCCCAAGCAGGGTGCCGCGCGATTGCTGCGCCTGCAGCGCCGCCCTGGCGCGTTCCACGCCCCGCACCTCTCCCGCCCGCGCCTCGGCCCACCCCACCACCACGTTGGCCCATGCCTCCATCTCCGGCAGGTCGCGCCCCGCAGCGATGCGCAACAGCGTTTCCCCCTCCCCACGCGCCAGGTCGTCCATCCACGCTTGCGCATACATTGTCCCGGCGGTGCCGTGCAGATAGACCGCACTCTCCGGCGAGAGGACGCCCTCGCGGGTGGCCAGAGCGCGCTCCATGTGCCGCCGCGCCCGCTCCGTGTAACCCAGGGGCCATAGAATTCCAGAGGCAACCATCTCGCGCTGCAGCGCCAAATTGGCCACCCGCTCGGCGTCGACCTGGCCTCTCGTCTCCAGGTCGATGGCCAGCGCCCGAGTGATGTGCTCCAGCGCCTGGGCCAGGTTGCCGCGCAGCACATGTTGGTAGCTGAGCGCGACCAGCGCGGCGGCGATGTGAAAGAGGTCACCCAAGTGCTCGGCTGCGTCGAGCAGCTCCTGGGCCAGTTCGATAACGCGCGCGTACTCGCCCCGTATCCCGTGCAGGTCGAGCACGCGCTTTAGCCAATAGAGCGTGGTCGGCGTCGACCACCCCGTCTGCCGCCCCAGCTCGTAGGCCCGGGCGACGGTCTGTAGCCGCTTGGGCGAGCCCCAGCCCTCGGCGCACTGCAGCGAAAAGTCCAGCGCCGCATACAAAGAGAGCTCGAGCTCGACACTCGCCGCATCGGGGGGCCCGCCCGGCAGCAGGGCTAGGGCATGTTCGTACGAGGCGATGGCCTCGCGGTGGGCGCCCAGCTCCGCCGCGTGGCGCCCGGCGTCCAAGAGGTAGCGGGCGCTCTTGGCGACCTGGCCTGCCTCCTCGTAGTGCCGCGCGAGATCGGTGGCCAGTCGCCACGCCTCTTCGGCATAGAGCGCCTCGATGGCCGCCCCCACCGCGCCATGGAGCTGCGCGCGAGTCGCCTCGTCCAGCCTCTCGTACAGGTAGCGTTGGAACATCCCGTGCCGGAAGCGGTAACGGGCCAGCTCCCGCCCCCCCACCCGCACCAGGCCATGCAGCATGACTAGGCGCGCCTGCCGACCCAGGGAGCCACTCAAGGTCGAGACCACCTCTTGCAGGGGGTGGCCGAGCACGTGGGCCAGCACCTCAGCATGGAACTGCTCTCCCTCCACGCTGGCTACCTCTAGCATTTCCTGCTGGGCGGGCGCGAGCTGCCCGATGCGGTAGGAGATGGCCCCCTCCACGCGCGGCGGGAGCTTGTCCCAATCCAGGTTGGGGCCCTCCACCCAGTGGCCCTGGGTGCCGCGCAGCAGGTTGCCGCGGTCCTGCATGGCGTGCAGCAGCTCCACCACAAAGAGGGCGTTGCCCCCCGTGTGCCCGAGTAGGGTCTGCCGGAAGCGTGCACCAAGCAGGTTGGGCCAGCTATCGAGATAAGCATCGATGAAAGGCTTGGGGTGCGCCTGGTCCAGGTCGATGCGCACATCGCCCCACAGGCGTTGGAACTCGTCGGCGATGGATGCCAGGGCGTGCGCTGGGCGCCCCGTTTCGGCGGCCTCCGGGCGCCCCCCACGCCCCGCCGACAGGAGCCAGGGCGAGGAGAAAGCCAGGTCATGGCTGCGATATGTGGCCACGACCAGGATGCGCGCGCCCTGCAAGTGCCGTCCCAGGTGGAAGAGCATGTCCAGCGACGCCAGGTCCGCCCACTGCAGGTCGTCGAGCAAGATCAACAGGGGTTGGCGCTCGGCGATGGCGCGCAGGGCCCGGGTCATCTGCTCACCCAGCGCCCCTTGCTGGATGGCAGCCGAGGGGGCCGAGCCTGGGGCCTGGGCCGGCGCGGCGGCGAACACCGCTGCCAGGCGATTGGTCCGCGCCGCGCCTCGTGCGGGCGCGCTGCCGCTCGCGGCCCGCGCGCGCTCGACCAGGGCGGGGTCGCGGGCCAGGATGCGCAGCAGGTCGGGCACGTGTTGCGCCAACGTGTCCAGGATCAGCGGCAGGGTCGAGCCCAGGCGGCGCGCGTGCCTCGCGCCCAAGGTCCCCTGCGGGTCTCCCGTCAGGATCCGCAGCGCCTCGACGAACGGCTCATAGGCATCCCCGGCGCCCCCTTGCGCGCTGCAGCGCCCCACCGTCACCAAGAGGTCCCCGTGCGCGGCCATGGCCTGGCGGGCGAATCCTTCCATCAAGGCCGTCTTGCCGCTCCCCGCCTCGCCCGTGACGAGCACCACGCGCCCCTGCCCTTGCGCGGCTTCCGCGAGTAAGGCGTTCAACCTGGCCAGCTCCTCCTCACGCGCCACCAGCAGGGGAGACTCCTCCCTCTCGGCGGCGGCGAGGCCGGGGGCTATCGCGCTATCCTCATGGGCCGGGCTGGCGTGGCGGTACGTTCCAGGGACCATCCGGTCGCGGATCTGCTCGTACAGGGCGATGGTTTCAGCCCCCGGCTCGGTGCCTAGCTCGCGTAACAGCACCTCCCGGCAGCGTCGGTACTGGGCGAGGGCCTCCGTGCGCCGCCCCATCAGGGCCAGCAGGCGCATGGCCTGCTGGTGCGCTTCCTCTTGCCAGGGCTCCATGGCCAACGTGCGCTGCGCACAGGCCAATGCCTCATCGTAGGCCCCCCCTGCCTCGTATAGGGCGCTCAGAGCAGCGAGAGCCCGGGACGCCTGGCGGTGGTAATGCTCACGATGGAGCAAGAGCCATTCGCCAAAAGCCGGGCTATCGGCGTGCGCGCCGCCTCCCAGAGAAAAACCCTCCAGGAAAGGGCCACGGTAGAGCGCCACCGCGGCCCTCAGCACCTCGACGTCGCTCGATGCGACTTGGCCCTGAGGCCCTGTGCGACCGGGCGATGGTGCACCCGGTTCCGCGATGGTCGCGCCCCCCTGCCTGGACGGGGATGCGGGCGACCCGGCGATCCGTGCGACACCCTTGTCGAACTCGGCTACATCAAGCCAGGTATCGACCTCGGGGTTGAGCTGGATCGTCTCGCGGGTGAGCAGGAAGAGCGGAACAGGGGTGCGCTCGTCGCCGGCCGCGAGGCGCACGATCTGCACGGCCTGGCGCAGGCTACTGCGTGCCGCGCGCGCGGCATAGTCCGGCCAGAGGAGGCCGGCCAGCGCCTCGCGAGAGTGCGGCCGGGCGCTCTCCACGGCCAGGTAGGCTAGGAGCGCCTGCGCCTTCTTGGAGGTCAGGGTGACGGGCTGGTCCGGGTGGACTCGTACGATCAATGGCCCGAGCAGAGATAACGACCATGTCATGCGACAACTCCCATGGGGATCGATGCGGGCCACGCACGCTCTCGCTATTATATCCGCTGGTATTCGGAAGGGCAACACGCCCGCCCGCCCGACCGTAGGCGAAGGTCCCGCCAGGCCCATTCCGGTGTCACTCGCCCTACCTCGGGACAGGCTTCCAGCAGATGGGTGAACAACTCGATGAAACGGTTGTTCAGCATCTGCCACAACCCAAGACCCTGTGGATGGGTCTTGAGCTGGGCCAGGCCCCCCTATACCCACTTGGCAATGCTGGCGACCCGCATCTCAGCGTCGTGGGCCAGCCCAGAAAAGATGGTCAGCAGAAGGGTGACCAGGGCCACGAGGATGGTGACGTAGGTGAGGGTCGCGTTATCCACGCCGAAATAATAGGCCAGGATGTTCAGGCCGGGCATGAGCAAGAGCCAGGCGGCGAGGCAGACGGCGAAGGACCAGCCCCACACCTTGCCCAGGGGACGCCGCAGGTCGGCGGAGAGGCGCCAGCGCCACCAGGTGAGCGGGGCGTTGATCCTGGTAGCGACGATGCCCAGCATGGCGGCGAGGACGGGGGGGAAGATGCCCCCGCCGAATAGGAGCATCGCGATGGCCAGCAGGATGAGCACCAGGCCGCTATGCCTGCGCTGAACCAAGAGGGTGGCCCACAGGAGGTAGGCCAGGGAAAAGAGCACGGCCAGGATCCCGGTGACCAGAAGGTTGGGGATGATGGTCATGGCCGGCTCGCCGGCGACGTGGCGGAAAAAGGGCGCATCGGGCCAGGAGAGGATCATGACGCTTTCGGGCGCGATGTTGCCC
>CAYQDH010000293.1:0-3555 GCA_964416075.1 uncultured Anaerolineales bacterium
CGCGCCGCTGGCCCGGGTCGGCAACGTGCGCATCACGGAGGAGGTACGACGCAAGCCCGAAGCATATGACCTGAAATTCAGCGAGGATGAGCGCGATTATTATGTCAATATAGAATCGCAACCAGAACCGCCCTCTGTAGCGTCGCCGAACAAGCTGGCGCCCCTGCGCTTGGTCTGGGGTCGAGCCACGGACAAAGGTCAGCAGCGCGACGTGAACGAGGATACCCTGGAAGTGTGGGTGTATGCTAAAGGAAGTGGCGGCGTAGTGGGCCTGTTTGTAGTGGCCGATGGCCTGGGCGGGCAGGACTCTGGCGAGGTGGCCAGCCGCCTTACCACGGATACGATCTGGCAGAGCTTACGTGAGAGTGTTTGGCAGCCGATTCTACGAGGGGAGGCCCTCGATACCAAGGAACTGGGCAAACACGTCAAGGAGGCGGTCGCAGCGGCTAACCAGGTGGTCTACAGCACGCGGCTGGAGCGCAAGAGCGAGATGAGCAGCACGGTTACCCTGGCCCTGGTGATAGACGGCCAAGCTGTAATAGGCAACGTGGGGGACAGCCGGACGTATCTCTGGAACGCCGCGGGGCTGCGCCGTATCACCAAGGACCACTCACTGGTGCAGCGCCTGGTGGATACGGGCCAGATCACCCCGCAAGAGGTCTATAGCCATCCGCAGCGTAACCTGATCTACCAGAGCATCGGAGATCGCCCCCAGGTGCAGGTGGATGTCTTTGACCACCCCCTGGCTCCCGATGACCACATTATTCTTTGCAGCGATGGACTGTGGGAAATGGTACACGACGAGGGCCTGGAGGAGATTCTTCTGGCCGAGCCTGATCTGCAGCGAGCCTGCGATCGCCTGGTGCAGAACGCCAACCTGGCCGGGGGTGATGACAATATCTCGGTAATCATCGTGCGGGCCTTGGCCGCCTAGGCTACAGCCCGAGGCGATGGCCGCCGATTGAACCTGTGGTTAGCCGCTTGGGATGACCCAAGGCAAACGTAAGGAGGTAGGAATGGCAGACGAACTCTCTTTGGTCACTACGCTGAACAAACCGGCGGTGCCGCTTTCCAGCACACAACAACTGGTCTACGCCCTGGTGCATGTCAAGCCCAACGAGGTTATTTCCAGGACGCGCATGAGCCTAAACTTTGGCTTTGTGCTGGACCACAGCGGTTCGATGAGGGGAGACAAGATCGAGCGCCTAAAAGAGGCGGTGAACCTGGCCCTCAGTAAGATGGCTCCTGATGATATGGTCTCCGTGACGATCTTTAACGACAGCGCCGAAGTGATCGCCAAGAGCGCTCCACTAGCGGAGCAGCGTGGCCTGTTGGACCGCATCCAGCGCCTGCGGGCAGGAGGCGGCACACAGATGGCGCGAGGTATGAGCTACGGCTTGCGCGAGGTCAATCGTGAGGTCAAGCCCGAGCGTGCCAATCAGCTGCTCTTGCTCACAGACGGCCAGACCTACGGGGACGAGGACCAATGTCTGAGACTGGCCAAGGAGGCGGGTGAGCACAAGATTCCGATCCAGGCACTCGGCCTGGGCGACGACTGGAACGAGAACCTGTTGGACGAAGTTGGCAGGCGCAGTGGAGGCGACGCCGATCTGGTCGAATCGGCGGATGAGATCGCACCGCTCTTTAGCCAGACGGTAGAACGCTCTCAGAAAGCCATAGTGCGCAACGCTCAGATGACCCTACGCCTGGTTTCGGGTGTGGTGCCGCGCCAGGTTTGGCAAGTCACGCCGCTCATCGCCAACCTGGGCTACAGGCCCATCGGCGAGCGCGATGTGCAGGTGGATCTTGGGGAGTTGGACGCCGAGCAAGGCAAATCTCTTCTAGTGGAACTGCTCCTTCCGCCGCGCAACGCCGGACGGTACCGCATCGCACAGACCGAGATTACCTACGATATGCCGGCGCAGGGCATCAGTGGCGCGAGCGTACGTAGCGACGTACTCATCACCTATACAGCCGATGCTCTGGAAGCGCAGCGATACGATGCAGACATCATGAATCTGGTGGAAAAGGTAACCGCGTTCAAGCTGCAGACGCGGGCTTTGGATGAGGCCAAGATGGGCAATATCGCTGGGGCTACGCAAAAGCTCCGCGCTGCGGCCACACGGCTGCTGGAGATGGGGGAAACGGACCTAGCGGAAGCCGCACAGCAAGAGGCCGACAACCTGGAAAAAAGTGGACAGATGTCTGCCAGCGGCACCAAGAAACTGCATTACCAGACGCGCAAGCTCACGCAGAAGCTTGGCAACCCTGGCGAATAGCTTCACTGGTGACGCTATTCGCCCGTGAATAGCCATTCGAACACATTCGGACTAGATCCGGCGCCAGACTGAAAGGAGTCCTTCTCGATGAAATGCCCAAATTGCGGAAATGAATCACAAGATGATGCCGTCTTTTGCGACCAGTGTGGGACGCGCCTCAAGCCCGCTCAGGCCACGCCAGCCGCCGCGCCCGTCTCTGGGGAGGTGGCTACTGCCCCACAGGTGAGTGCTCCCCCACCCCAGCCCGCAGCACCCAGTGTGGCCGCGCCGATGGCGACCATGCCCGAGGTGCAGGCCGCTCCAGCCACCGTTTGCCCCAAGTGCGGACATAACAACACGCCGGGCGAGGTATTCTGCAGCGAATGTGGCACACGCCTGGCTGCGCCAGCGCCCGAGTCGACGGCGGCCGTTGAGGCTGTTACGGCGCCGCCTGTCGCGTCGCCCGCCATGGGGGTATGTCCGGTATGTGGAGCCAGCGTAGGACCAAACGACGAATTCTGTGACGCGTGCGGTGCCGATCTTCGCGCCAAGACAGCTGAGGCCGTAGCTCCGGCGCCAGGACCCGCAGCACCCGCGCCGCAGGCCGAGGCTGTGGAGCAGGCCCCGGCGCCAGCCCCGAGCGCCCCCACGCCAGAGCCAGTCGCGGCTGCGCCACTGGCAGCGCCCGCGCAGGCTCCCGCCGCACCGGCGCCACAGCCCGCGCCCCAGGAGGCACCCACATGCCCCAGTTGTGGCGCGCCGATCGGCCCCGACGATACCTTTTGCCAGAACTGCGGAGCCGCCTTGGTGTCGGCCGGCGGGGTAGCTCCCGCGCCTACCGCGGCGCCGCCAGTGACGACGCCCAGCGCGGCTCAGCCTGCTCCCGTTCAACCCGCCGTGACACAGGGGGGCGACCGTCCAAGGCTGGTTGTTGCCGATAGCGGCGTCGAACTGCCCATCAAGGTAGGACAGGAAACGCTCGTGGGGCGAGAAGATCCCACCAGTGGCATCTTCCCGGACGTCGACCTAGCTCCCCACGGTGGTATGGAAGGTGGCGTATCGCGACGACATTTCAAAATCACCTTCGCGGGCGGCCAATACATGATCGAGGACCTGAATAGCACCAACTATACCATAGTCAATAGACAACGGGTGCAGCCGGGACAGCCAATGCCCTTGGCCGACGGCGACCAAGTGCGCGCCGGACGTGTGAGCTTGGTCTTCAAGGTGCGTGCGTGAGCCCCTCCTGTCCGTCTTGCGGCTTACAGATACGGACCCAGTCGCGTTTTTGTCCGAG
>CAYQDH010000293.1:3565-7075 GCA_964416075.1 uncultured Anaerolineales bacterium
CCCCGGGGTCGGGTCGGAGCCGCCCCAGGCCGACTCGTACAGCTCCTGCAGCAGTCGGTGCGCGGCTGGGCCCGGGAGCAATCCTCAAGGATGGCGACTATCGCATACAGCGTTCCCTGACCAAGGGGGGGATGGGGGCGATCTACCTTGCGGAGGATCGCCGCGCTTTTGACCGGCTGTGCGTGATCAAGCAGATGCTGGACTATTACAACCCCGCGGACCCCGAGGAGAGGGCGCAAGCTCAGAAACGCTTCGAGGTCGAGGGGCGCACGTTAGCCATGTTGAGCCACCCAGGCATCCCCAAGATCTATGCTTTCTTTGCTGAGAATGGTTGGTTCTACCTGGTGATGGAATATATCCAGGGCGAGACCCTGGAGTCGTTCATCACTCGAGAAAATGGGACGGGCCAGCTTGTTCTGCCTGTGCGCCGCCTACCCCAAGAAGAGGTGGTGCGCTACATCATCCAGGTATGTCGCATCCTTGAGTACTTGCACTCGCAAGCCCGCCCCGTGGTGCACGGAGATATCAAGCCGGGCAACCTGATCCTAGAGGCCCAACTGGGTGATATTCGACTCGTCGACTTTGGAACGGCCAGCGTTCAGGCCCAACAGCAGGCCACAATGGCCGCGGGTAACCCGGCCCCGACGGGCGAGAGCGTGTACGGCACAGAGGGGTATGCCCCGCCCGAGCAG
Organism: uncultured Anaerolineales bacterium; assembly: GCA_964416075.1. Classification (GTDB taxonomy): domain Bacteria; phylum Chloroflexota; class Anaerolineae; order UBA1429; family UBA1429; genus CAYQDH01. Next base: position 4,258 of record CAYQDH010000293.1, read on the forward strand.
TACCAAGGCGTGCTGGTGCCCCGCTCTGATGTCTTTTCGCTGGCCGCCACAGCCTATCACCTGCTGACCGACGATGACCCTGTGAGGCACCGCTTCAAGTGGGATATGCTCAAGACCATGCCACGCGAGCTGGGCTTGGCGCTAGAGAGGGCTTTGCGCCCTGCACCCGAACAGCGAAGCACAGCGGCGGAATTGCGCCAGGCTCTGGAGACTATGGCCACGCCCAAGCGCACCTTGCAGAACTTTACCTTCCCCGGGGGCACACAAATCCGCAGCGTGGGCGCCCTGCCCGCGCTCTGCGATGAGCACTGGGATGCGGCCCGGTCCTTTCTGTACAACGGAGACTTTCAGCGCTGGTTGCGCGATATCAACCGGCACGATCTGGTGATCGCCGCGGACACAATCGTCGCTCAGCAGCCCAATCACGACGCCGGCCTGGAGGCGTTTCTGCGGCTCGTGGATGCGGGCCTGGCCAAGCCAAAACTGGTGGTGGATCCACCCACCGTCGATCTTGGCTCGATCGCTCGCGAGTCGGCGATCCTCCGCCGGATTACCCTCTTGAACATGACACGGGGATACACCATCGCCACGTTGAGCACGACACAGCCATGGCTGGAGACCTACCCAACGACGGTGCACCTGTGGGCCGGCCGCCCCGTGGATGTGCGCGTCAGCATTCACGCCGAAGGGCTACCCTTTCGCAGCAAGCAACGAGGGGCCATCTCGATACAGGCGGAGGACCAGGCCTATGAGGTGCCCGTCACGGCCCAGGTCTCGCTCTGGCGCGAGGTGTGGCGACTGATTCGCCGAGCCATCATAGCGGCCGTGCCCGAGAGTTGGCGCATGTTCATGAGCGCCTTCCGGATGGTGAGGCGAGTGACCGGGGCCGTTCGCCAGCCCTTTGCGCAACACCCCTGGATCCTCTGGCTGGTGTGGTTCTTGCTGAGTGCTGGCCTGGGCTTGTCGATCTATTTTGCACACGCAGACGCTATGTGGCCGAGCTGGTTGCTGGGCCTCAGAACACTGATTCTCGATCAGCTCCCTGAGCCCCTGGATATTGGACGTGCGGCGCTGTTGGCAGTGCTGGGGCCGCCCGGGTTCTTCTTGCTCCTCTGGTTGGCATTTGCTATCGCGGCTCCCCTACTGGCCGCGATTCTGGGTGCGCTACGCGGCGCCTTTAAATCTTTCTTTCGCTGAGAGGATGGGCGCTCATGAAGCGCTGCTGGAACTGCCAACGCGACAACCTGGATACTGCCTCTTACTGCGCCAACTGCGGCGCGGAGCTGCGTTCAGCCCATGGAGACACCCTGCAACTAGGCCAGACCATGAACAACGGCCAATACCGCATCGTACGTCGGCTGGGCGCGGGGGGCATGGGCGCCATCTACCTGGCGCAGAATACCCAGGCCTTCGATCGCCTCTGTGTGGTCAAGGAAATGATCACCTACTATCAGCCGGGCGAGGAGCAGCGCGCCCAGGAGCGCTTCGAGCAGGAGGCCCGCACCCTTGCCGCGCTCAAGCATCCCGGCATCCCCGACATGTATGGCTACTTTACCGAGCGGGGACACAACTATATCGTTATGGAGTACATCGAGGGAGAGGACCTGGACGACTTTGTGACGCACGAGTCACGTTCTGGCGAACGGGTGGCTGCGCGCTCCCTGGATACGGAACAAGTGGTGCGTTACGGCGTAGAGATTTGCCGAGTTCTGGAGTACCTGTCCCAAGTTAAGCCGGAACCGGTGGTCCACAACGATATCAAGCCCGGAAACATCATCATCGATCGCAACAGTGGCCAGGCAGTGTTGGTCGACTTTGGCACGGCCAGGACACGCTATGTGCATCCGATGCAGGGGCAGCCCGATCCACAACGAGATTCCATCTATGGAACGGTGGGTTACGCTGCACCGGAGCTATACCAGGGCCAGGCGGTGCCCAAGTCGGATGTCTTTTCTCTGGCGGCCACGCTCTACCACATCTTGACCGATGACGACCCAGCCGAGAACCTCTTCAAGTGGCCGGCGATGGAGCGGTTGCCCCAGCCCTTGAGACGAACCTTGGAGCGTGCGCTGGCTCCCGAGGCTAGCGCGCGCCTGGATGCTACGCAGCTCCGGCAGGAGTTGGAGGCCTATCGCTCCGCCCAGTCAGACACCATCCGTCCTCTGACGTTCCCCGAGGGCAACCTGGCCACCAGCCTGACCGGCTTCCTGGACCTGTCCTTGCGCTACTGGGAGTACGCCCGCCAGGCGATGTACGATGGCACCCTGGATGCCTGGCTGCGCCAAAGCCTGCATGACCCGGTGGCGGCCAACCGCGTCCGCGAGCTGGCGCGCGAATACGCCACGGTGCCGGATGCGGCACTGGACACCTTTGTGCGCGAATACAACCCGCGCATTCCCCCGGCACAGCTATCGCTCGATCCTGCGACGCTCGTGCTTCAGGTGGGCAAGAGAGGTCAGGCTGCTGCAACGACGATGACCCTGATCAATGCGGGACCCGGAGGTAGCTATGGCTCGATGCGGAGCTCGGTGCCCTGGCTGAGGGTCGCCCCACAGGCTTATGCCTTGCCCCCCGGGAAACGCCTCGAGCTGCAAATCAGCGTCGACGCCAAGAGCACGCCGTCCGGTGCGCCCAGCGCACAGATCGTCGTAACCCCGCAGGCGGGGCAGGCGATCGACGCCCAGGTGACGATCACCCGGCCGACGGCAGCGCGGGCCACGCCACAAGCTCTTGCCAAGCCTGCACCGGCTCAGGCGGCGCCAGCCCAGGCAGCCCCCACCCCGGGTCGTTCCCTGACCCGGCTGCTGCCGATTGTGCT
>CAYQDH010000294.1:0-6803 GCA_964416075.1 uncultured Anaerolineales bacterium
CGGCAGATCGCACGCGACGAAGCTGACTTGCAGCATGTCAATGAGGTCCTGGCCGAGTTCGAACAGAAGCATCGCATCGCCTCTGAAGAGTTCCAGCGGTGCTTTGAGGCGGGGCAGATGGCTGATGACGCCCACTGGATGGAGTGGAACGTGTTCCTGAAGATGCGGCAACGCCTCCAGTCCAGACTGAGTCTGCTGCGAGGGGAAGAACTGCGTGGATGATCCCACGTCCTATGTGGCCGAAGTGGAGTTGGCGCTGATTAGCAGTCCTATCATAACCGGGTATGAGTTGGTGCGTACCTGGTGCAACACGGACGACGGGTATATTAGGCTCCGCGCCACATTGACAAACGGCGATTTTCTGGAGGCGGCCGAGTACTTTGTCCTACGATCAGGCGAGCCAATTCCTGTGGACTACCGGTACCAATGGATGGACGGCTCAAAACAGTCCTTGCGCCGGCGCTGGGACAGCACCCCTGATCACCCGGAACTGGCAGGGTTCCCATACCATGTCCACGTGGAGAATGATGGCACGGTAATCCCTGGACAGCCTGTTAGCCTGCTTGATCTCCTTGGAACCCTTGAGGGCCAAGTTCCACACCCCTGATCGAGTACGATACAGATGTACACGGGTGTGAACCCCGTTGCACAATTGTGAACGGTAGGTCCCATCTTTGCCCGCCAAGGGAGGCTTCGTAGGCGAGGCTTTAGCCCGGGGGCGCCTTTAGCACCTTCGCCCACGCTTCCACCATGGCCCCCAGACACCGCTCGCCCAATTCGCGCGTGGCATCCGCGGCATGGGCGTTTGGCTCCAGGCAGAACCAGGGCAGGTCGGGGTGGTCCAGCTTGGCCAGGTCTACCAGCTCCGGGCGAGCGGCCATCAGGAGCGCGGTCTCGAACCGTCCGGCGTGCCCGCCGCCCAGGTCACCGCGCGGGATGGCCGCCTCGGGCAGCACGGTGGGCAGCACCCGGATGCGGTCCCAGGTGCGTTCCCCGCGCACGGGGGCGGTGTTGCCCCACCAGCCCAGGCCCCGCTCCTCGCGCAGCTGCTCGAAGGTCAGCTCGGCTCCTGCCTTGCGAAAGGCCAGCGCCAGTGGCCCATCCATGCCCTGGTGGTGGACCACCACGAAGATGCGCGGAAAGCCGATCTGCCAAAAGGCGCGCAGCACGCTCTTGACATAAGCCTCAAAGGCCATATTGTCGATGTCGGTCGTGTACCCCTGGGGCCCGCTCACGGCATAGCCCGTGGCGCCGTACTCGAACGACGGCGCAGTGACCACATCTATGTGCTCGGCCAGGCGCGTACATAGTTCCTCGGCGATGAGCGTATCGGTGCCCAAGGCGCAGTGAGGGCCGTGGTTTTCGATACAGCCCGCAGGGATCAGCAGGGGCCACTCCTGTTGAATGGCATGCGCAACCTGATCAGGATGCATCTCTTTGAGATACACGATGTCTCCTTGGACAACTTGTCGATCCTACGTTAATTCCTCATCAGTAGTGTCGTCGCCGGATTCGTCGGCATCGGGCCCCTCGAAGAGCGATTCCAGCCCCTCTATATAGGGCCACACCTGGTCCGGGATCTCTTCGCGCGCGATAATGCGCCGCACCAGGGCGGAAGCGACCAGCAACCGAGGGGAGGCGGAGCTATCGTAGAGCTTCCACAGCTCTCGAGCAGAGCCATTGTGGTATTTGTGGATCAGGCTGTCAATCTCCCAGGTACCGATCCGGCCGGTGCGCCAGGCATCGAACTGCTGTGCGAGACGCTCTAGCTCCTGGCGCAGTTCTCTTTCGTAAGCCGTAGCGACGAGCTTTTTCAACTGCTTGTTGACACTCTTGGGGATCTCGAGCATTGCCATTTCCCAGTATAGCTCCTGTGGCGCGAGGGGCGCCCGAATCAGTGGGAGGGAGGGCGTCTGCGCGCCCTCCTGTAGTGCGGACACAGGAGGGCGCCAAGGACTATTGCGCCACGATGACCGACGCGGTGGGGTTCTCCTGCTGAAAGATCTCGGCATAGCGGTCGTTCTCAAAGTACAGGTCCGTGATGTCCCCGGCAAAGCCGATGATCTTGACGCAGCGTCTGGCCACGGCCTCCTCTTCCGGCAGTTCCGCTTCACTCAGCTTTTTCGCCTTGCCTAGTAGGTAGGTGGCTACGGCGCAGATGAGCACCGCGGCGCCTGCGGTCCACCAGGGCCAGGCGGGGCGGTTCTTGGCCAGGATCTCCATGCCCGTGACCGAGCCGGTGATGCCACAGACAAAGGCCACGATGCCCGATATATACTGGGTCAGGCGCAGCGAGGGTATGCGCCGGTAGGCCGCTTCCACCTCCTTGTGAAACGGCGTCTCTCCGGTGTAGAGATGGTAGCAGCGCTCACACAGCCCGATCTCCACCTGTTTCGACTCACGATGGCGCGACAGGGCGCGCTGCGCGCTGATGGTGACGGGTTGTGTGGCGGGCTGAAGATCGTTGGCGCAGATATCGGGAAAGTTGATGCTCGCGCCCCGCACCCGGATTCTCAAGGACATGGCAGCTTCACCTCACTCTACCGACAGACTGCGCGAGAAGGTCTCGACGATGTAGCGTTGCCCAAACACAGCGATGATCACGATGGGCGCATCGAGCAGGAAGGTGGCCGCCATGGTCACCGTGGCCGGGACGTTTCCCAGGCGGGTGATGGCCACGGCTGCTGTGCGCATCTCTTCCCTCCTGGTCATGATCAGGGGCCAGAAAAAGTCGCCCCAGGCGCCCTGGACCACGCCGAGGGCCACTACAGCCATCACGGGCTTGGCCAGGGGCAAAACGATGTAGCGCATGGTCTGGATCTCGTTGCACCCCTCGAGGCGCGCCGATTCCTCGATATCCCTGGGGATATCCAGAAAGAATTGCCTGATCAAAAAGATGTTAAAGACGTTCATCTGGAAGGGGGTCCCCAGGCCAAGCCAGTTATCATAGAACCCCATCTTGCGCAGGATGACGAACTGCTGGATTCCGGCCGTGTCGCCGGGCACCAGCATCGTGGCCAGGTAGATGAGAAAGACCACATCGCGCCCCTTCCAGCGCAACCGGGAGAAGGCATAGGCGGCGCTGACGTTGACGATCAGGGCATTGGCCGTGCGGATGGCCGCCAGGATCACGGTGTTCATATAGCCCAGCATCAGGTTGGGCGTCGCCAGGGCTCGCTCAAAGTTTTGCAGCGTCCAGCGGGGCGGCACCCAATAAAGCGGCATGTGATTATAGTCGGTCGGGTCGAGGAAGGCCGTGCGGATGTTCCACCATAGAGGCATGGCCATGAAAACCGCGCCCCCCAGTACCACAAGGATGATAAACCATTGCAGCACGCGCGGCTCACCCTCAAGGTTAGGCTTGAAGAGATAGCGCCACAGGCGCTGCAGGGGCGTATACTGGGCCTTTTGGCGAAGTATGACCTGTGTTGACATCAGCCCACCTCCCCCCTTTCCATCTTGCGCATTTTGTTCTGGGCGCTCGGCATGTATACACGGCGGAATTGGAAAAAGGTAAAGGCGAATAGGAGCAAAAAGACCACCCAACCGATCGCCGTGCCGTAGCCAAAGAAGAGGTAGAAATACACCGTCTGGTACACGTAGACGGGAATGGTCAGCAATTTCATCCTGGCATAAAAGCCCTCGATCTGGGCGCTGGCCAGGATATAGATGGGCGTAAAAGTGTTCAGGTTGGTGATCACTTGGCCGATCAAGAGGAAGAAGGTCATCGGCGCGATCGCGGGCATCGTGACGGTGGAAAATCGCTGCAAGCGACTGGCCCCGTCCACCTTGGCCGCGTCGTACAGTTGCTGGGGCGCCGATTGCAGTCCAGCCAGGTAGATGAGCATGGTGGAGCCAAAGCCCCTCCACACCGACATCAGTGTGACCGTCCAGAACATGTTCATGAGCAGATCAGGGTTGAGCCAGCCGACGGGCTCCCCACCGAGCTGCGTAATGACCTGGTTGACGATGCCATACTCATAGTCGAGCAGCACCTTCCATACCAGGGTGGTGCCCACGCCCGAGACTAGGCTGGGCATGTAATACCCCGTGCGCGCGAGCTGGCGGAAGGGGATGGCCCGGTTCAGCCCCACGGCCACCAGGAGGCCAATGAGCATATTGGCCGGCGTGAGGATGAACACAAAGAGCATCGAGATGCGCAGAGAGCGCCAGAACGTCGTATCCGTGGTGAAGAGCTTGACATAGTTCTCTAGCCCGATCCACTTGGGGGCGGAGAGGCCGCGATAGTCCGTGAACCCCGCATAGATGCCAAAGATCAGCGGCCAAGCGATGTAGATGGCAAACCCGATGAGGCTTGGCGCAAGGAAAAAAAGGACGACAAGCGTGTTACGGCTGATCAAGGGTTTACGCGTCGTTCGTTTCTCGCCCGCGGCCCCGCGCAACCTGCCTGCGATGTACGCCATGAGGCCAGTCCTTTCCCGAACTCTAGTGCAGCGACCCAAGAGAAGATGGCTCCACCGATGGACACCGATGTGCAAAGGATGGACACGGAAAGCCCAGTGTGCTGGGGCGAAGGGTCTCCGACTATCCTAGGCGGAGACTCTTCGCCGCGCGTTCCGCGATTGCTGCGAATGCCCGGCGAACGCCGCCGGGCGGTCAGGCTATTCGCCTTCCTTGCTGCCGAACTTGGCGATCCCTTCCTCGATGGCCTTTTGCGCCTGGATAGCAAAGTCCTTGACGTAGGACTGGGCTTCCTTCCAGCTGTCAACCTTCATCATCTCTTTGCACATGCCATCGTGAATGGCTACCACATCGAAATACCAGGGCACGGTCCAAACCACGCGGCCCTCTGAATTCATGATATCGAACATATCGGCCATGATGGGGGCCTTTTGCTTGACTTGGGGCTTCTGGTAGGCCCCGATGGGCGGCACGGTATCCAGGTAGGGGATAAGCCACTGGTCGGCCAGCAGGTCCTCGTCGTTGCCGGTCATGTAAAAGTCCCATACCTCGGTGGGATACTTGGTGCGAGAGGAGAGCATGGAGCAGGAGCCGCCCACGTTGCTGATGCGCCCCTTGGGTCCGGCCGCGCGGGGGTACACGCCGATGATCGGGAAGAGCTTTTGGTTCTCCTTGTAACTCCCGCGCATGGCCCAGGGGCCCTCCTCCCAGGCGAGAAGATTGCCGTTCTCGGCCTCGGCGATGGTGTTGGGCGCCTGCTTGGTCTCCCACTCGATGTTGCATAGCTTGTCCACATGGTACAGGTTCCACCAGTTCTCGATGGCCGCCTGCACCTCGGGGCTATCGAGCAGTTGCTGATCCCCCGCGTCATTGGTAACGCCCGCTGCGCCAAAGCCCCACAACTGGTAATGGCCGCCCCACCCTCCGGGCAAGGAGATGTAGAACGGATATTGATGCCCTTTGCCCTGTAGCTCTTTGCCGATCTGGCGAAATTCGTCCCAGTTGTCGGGCATCTTGAGCTTGTATTCTTCCATCTTGGCCTTGTTGTAGACCCAGAACATGGGGGCGGTGTATTGCGGGATGGCGATCAGGTGGTTGTTGTAGGTGTACTCGTAGGTGATCTGCATGTGGCAGGCTTTGGACCATTTCTCCATGGTCCAGCTCGGGTCCGCATCGCGCAGGTCGTCCAGGGGGCCCGCGGCGCCCTGCTTCCAGAAGCGGCCGGCGTCCCCTTCCTGGCAAGAGTAGCCGTCCAGGGGCTCGCCGGTGGCGATGGATAGGGCGATGGCCTTGCGCAGGCTATCCCAATCGCCCGGCAGGTTGATATTCACGGTGCGGCCGGGGTATCTTTCCTCGTAGAGCGCCTTGGCGGCGTCCCAGTAGCTCTGGCCGCCGCTGGGGTTGAGGGAGACGATGCACTCGATGGTGACCGGGGCCTTGGGCGCAGGGGCTTCGGTGACGACCTTTTCCACCGTCTTGGGCGTGCCCTCGACCACCACAGTCTCTTTGACAACCTTCTCCACGACCTTTTCCACGGGCTTTTCGACAACGACGGTCTTTTCGATGATCTTTTCCACGACCTTGGGTTGGCAGGCCGCCAACACGACACCGAGGGAGCCAAACCCGATATAGCGGAGCATTTCACGACGCGTTAGTTGCAATGCCATGGTGTTCCTCCTAGGGTTTACGGAACAGAGCTGATAAAGGGCGAGGCGATGATCGTGCCAAACGAAACAGATCGTGGGGTGTTTGGGCTGGGCACCTCCTTGTTTGTGGGGGCGTTCAGCGTCCTGGGATCGAGACTCGGCACTCTGCTAGCGGCAGAATGCCGCCGGCACCCTGCCGCTAGCCAAACCAGGGATGCTGGACAGACCCATGCGTGGCGAAACCTGACATCGGCTTGCTGTTATGATACAATCTTTCTGGCGATTCGGCTACACACTTTCGGCCCGCATTCGGACCTAAAGAGGCCAGCAGGTGGACACGACGACGATCGACCTGGAAGGCGAAGCGCGCCAAGCGCTGGTTCACCTCTACGATCCGGCTTTTCTGCGTAAAAGCCGGCTCCTTGGCGCCCTGGGGCTCCAAAGTAAGCCCGGTGCGGCCGAGGCGCTGAGGACTGCATTGGAAGGGGCCATCGAGCGGCTCAAGCCTTCTCCCGATTGTCCCACCTCTGCCCGAGGCCGGCTCTATCACCAGGTGCTGTTCTACCGCTACGTGCAGCAGTTCGCGCAGGTGGACGTGGCGCGCCAGCTTGGCGTGAGCGCGAGACACTTGCGCCGCCTGCAGGTGGAAGCTATCGAGGCGCTGGTAGACGAGTTGGGCGCCCAAATCCGCCCCCCGGAAGCGTTGGACACAGGTGGGCGGCCCCAGAGTGCTCT
>CAYQDH010000294.1:6828-7045 GCA_964416075.1 uncultured Anaerolineales bacterium
CCGGCGCTCGCACCGCTGTCCTCGTCTCCGCGAGCTACCATGCAGGGAGAGATGCTCTGGCTGGGTGATTCATTGAGCGACCAGGTGACCCAGATAGGGCCCCTGTTGCACGAGGCCTTGGCGCTGGTGGCTAACCTGGCGGCCAATTACGGCGTCTCCCTCGACGCGCGAGTGCCGGAATCTCTGCCGTTGGCCGTGGCTCCCCCCTCGTTGCTCA
>CAYQDH010000295.1:0-654 GCA_964416075.1 uncultured Anaerolineales bacterium
CCGGCCATGGGCTCCGGTGTGGGCCAGGCCGCCCAACTGTTGGGCCAGGCGCACATCCTCGTGCACGCCGGCAAGGTCGAGATGGCTCTGCAGGCCATGGATCGGGCTCTGGCCTGGATCGAGGAGACCGGCGTGCGCTGCCTGGAAGTGGAGGTATGGCGCATGCGGGGCGAGCTGCTGCTCATGGTGGGCGATGGACGGCCCACGGAGGCGGAAGCCTGCTTCCGGCGCGCCCTGGGGGTGGCCCGGGAGCAGCAGGCGCGCTGGCTGGAGCTGCTCGCCACGATGAGCCTGGCGCGTCTGTGGATGCGTGAGGGCCGAGCGAAGCAAGCGCGAGAAGCCTTGGCCGCCATCTATGCCACGTTCACGGAGGGGTTCGACATCCCCGACCTGGTCGAGGCCAAGGCCTTGCTGGACGAATGCGTGGCGCGGACCGAGGGGCTGACGGCGGATTAGCGGGGTATCGCGTAAGGGCGCGGCGCGAGCCGAGGGGCAACCCTGCGCACGAGATCGGGCCACACCGGGGCTCTGGGCGCGCTGTCGCGCCTCGTCAGCTCACCCGAAGCACCTTGGCACCGCGAATGTGGCCCTGGCGCACCCCCATGAGCGCTCGGTTGGCCTCTTCCAGGGGGTACTCGGTCACCTCGGGGCGCA
>CAYQDH010000295.1:664-3043 GCA_964416075.1 uncultured Anaerolineales bacterium
CTCTTTGCGGATGGCGTTGATCACTAGGCGGCCGCCGGGGGCCAGCGCGCCGAGCGCCTCCACCACCGGCTTCCACGCCGGCGTGGTGTCGATGATGGCATCGAGGGGCTGCGGGGGCGGTTGGCCGATCTCCCCGGCCCAGGCGGCGCCCAGCGAGAGGGCAAAGGCGCGCTCGCCCGCGTTGCGCGAAAAGACGTAAACCTCGCAGGCGGGATAGCGGTAGCGGGCCATCTGCAGCACCAGGTGGCCCGAGGCGCCGAACCCCGTCAGCCCCAGACGTTGGCCATCGCGCAGCCCCGCCAGGCGGAGCGACCGGTAGCCCACCGCGCCCGCGCACAGCAGCGGCGCGGCCTGCGCATCGCTCAGCGGTTCGGGGATGGGGTGGGCAAAGGCCTCGCGCGACACAGTATACTCTGCATACCCACCGTCGGCGTCGCGTCCCGTGGCCCGGAAGGAGGGGCAGAGGTTCTCGCGCCCCGAGCGGCAGTATGGGCACGTCCCGTCGGCGGCATAGATCCAGGCCACGCCCAGGCGCTGCCCATCGGGGTAGCGGCTCGCGCCGGGACCGCGGCCCGCGACGCGGCCCACCACCTGGTGGCCGGGGATCACCGGCAGGCGGGGCGGCGGGGTGCGGCCCTCGATCTCGTCCAGCTCGGTGTGGCACACCCCGCAGACGGTCACCCGCAGCAGGATCTCGCCCGGGCCCGGGGTGGGGATGGGGACGTCGCGCAGCTCCAGCGGATCGGGGTTCTCCCGCAGGGAGACGATCTGGTGCAAGACCATCGCTTTCATGGGTGAGGGCTCCTTGCCGGGCTCGTAACGCGAGTCCAACTCTCCGGCGGCGAGGAAAAGCACATCCGACGGACAAAAGGCACGGAACGCGGAACAGACGGGCCTCTACGCAGGCTCCGTGTTCAGGTCGGCAAGCCAGTCCACAAAAGGCTTGAAGCACTGCGGGCAGCGCGCCGCAATGTCATCATAGTTAGCGCGGGCCAAGATGGCGGGGGCATCCACTGTGTCGCGGTAACGCTTGTTCCATCGTGCAAACAGTTCTTCCACCACGCGCTTGGGCGGGCGCTCGAGGTCCTGGTCCTCCACGGGTATACGCCAACTCACCTGCAATTCGCTGATGCCGAGGCGACCAGCCAACTCCTGGTCGGCTGCCAGCAGCAAGGCCTCCAGGTCGTGCTTGAAACAGAAGATGTACAGACGCTCGCGCAACGGCCCACCCGCCCACCCTTTGCGCCCCAGCACTTCAAACCGCTCTCGGATCCCCTCGGCCATCTCCGTATAGGTCTCGTGGGCGAACGCCTTATTCCTGGGATAGAGATCGGGCATGATTACCACCAAGGCTTCGGGGTCATGGGCCAGGATGTTGGCTGCTCTGACGGGAGCCTTGGTCAAAAGCGAAGCCTTGCGGTCCCCTTCCGTAGTCTCGAAAAAGTCGATAGCCACGCCCTCCTGCGCCTTGGCTACCAATAGGGGCCGCAGGAGCGCTTGCATACTCAGCTTGTCCGAGGGGCCTTCGACGTAGACGATCACTCTCATGCCAGTCGCTCCAGCTCATCGCTGCGATGCATGATTTCCAGTTCCTCGGCGCCGAAATCTGCCAGAGTCTCCGTCAGAGCCGCCGAATCGCTGGGCTTGATGTAGCACGCTTCGCCATCCTCTTTGCGGATCACGGCGATCTGCTCCAGGGTGAACTGGGTGAGAAAGTAGGACGAGTGGGTGGCTAGCAGGAGCTGCGTGCGCTCACAAGCCTTGTCGAACAGCCCGGCCAAGATGGGTAGGGTGCGCGGGTGTACGCCCTGGTCCGGCTCGTCGATGCACACCAGCGACGGGGGATTAGGCTGCACACAGAGTACCATCCAGCAGATCAGGCGTAGGATGCCATCGGAGAGGTCGGCCAGGCTAAGATCGCTGTCCACACCGCGCTCCTGCCAAAAGGCGATCACCTCTCCTGGCCCGCCCCGCGCTTTGACACTCAATCGCACGAACCCAGGCACCGCCGAGCGCAGATGCTGCTGCAGCTCATCGAAGACGGCCTGGTGCTCGGTCATCAGATAGTGCAGCACGGAGCTGAGGTTGCCTCCATCCTCGTGTAACACGGGCTCTTGCTCGATGGGCACCGACTTGCGGATTTTCTCATTGGCAATGTTGAAGGAACTGTAGAAGCGCCAGCCTCGGATATACTCGCGCAAGTTGTAGAGGGTCACAAGCGCCGGGTTGGTGATGGTGCTGAGGGCCAGTTGGTTGGGGCGCGCCAGGGCGATCTCTTGCCGCACCAGCCTCTTCGATTCAGCATCCTGGATGACCCCCTGGCGATCATGGACATTCATAAATAGGTAGGTCCTGACATCAGGCGGCGGAGCAGTGACC
>CAYQDH010000295.1:3053-3547 GCA_964416075.1 uncultured Anaerolineales bacterium
AGATGCGGGTGCGCCCCACGGGTCCCAGAAGCTCCCCCTGATAGCGCAGCGGATAGGGTTGGCCCAAATCCATTTCCGCGCTCCACCACAAGCTGTCCGGACCAGGCTTGTGGAAAATCTGCTGCCCGATGGCGCCGGCCACGATCTCCGGCGGTATATCCTGGTACAGACCGTCGCGCAGGAATTTAAGGAACTCGAACAAGCTGGATTTGCCCGATCCATTTGCCCCCACCAGGACCTCCAGCGGGCCGAAATGGGCCAGGAACTCGCGGAAGGGTCGATAGCCCTTGATCATGATCGATCTCAGACACGGATATGGGGTCACATTTCACCAACCTCTCGACAGCTCCTGACTCGGATCGGAGCTCGCTAGGCAAGGAAGACCGGCGAGCCCAACGTGAGCAGGAATTTCCATGTTCTACGCCGCCTTGATCCTCGCCTCCGTGGCCTCGTCGAAGAAATAGGCCTTGTCCTCGGGGATGATCACCTGCGCT
>CAYQDH010000295.1:3557-7043 GCA_964416075.1 uncultured Anaerolineales bacterium
TGTGACGCACGCGCGTTTCGCCATGACCAGCGAGCCGGCGGGGATGATCACCTGCGCCTTCCACCCCGTGTTGATCGGCCGGTCGATGGGGATGGATACCCCAAAGATGACGTTGCCCGCCTGCAGGTTGACCAGCTGCGAATGCCGGGCAAAGTTGGGCTCGGCGTTGAGCACCTCCGCGGCGAAGGAGATGCTCCCCTCGGGCGGGTCGCCCTCCAGCAGCAGCTGGCCGTCCTCGCTGCGGAACCCCAGGGTGATCGTTTGCTCCGGCGCGATGAGCCCGTCCAGCGCCCGCGGGATGGGGACGCGCCCCAGGTCGCCCGCCAGCGCGCCATCCGCCGTGCCGGCCCAGCCGCGCAACAGGTTCATCGCCGGCATCCCCAGGAACCCCGCCACGAACGAGTTCACCGGGTCCTCGGTGATCTCGTAATAGGTGCCCAGTTGCTCGATCTTGCCCGCGCGCATCACCGCGATGCGGTCGCCCAGGGTGATGGCCTCCGTCTGGTCGTGCGTTACATAGATGGCCGTGATCGTGAACTTGTGCAGCAGCCGCTTGATCTCCACCCGCGTATCGGAGCGCAGCTTGGCATCCAGGTTGGAGAGGGGCTCGTCGAACAGGAACAGGCTGGGGTCGCGCACGATGCAGCGGGCGATGGCCACGCGCTGCTGTTGCCCGCCGGAGAGCTTGCCCGGCTTGCGCTCCAGCAACAGGTCAAAGCCGATGCCCATGATCTCCGAGGTGATCTTGATGCGCTCCATCATCTCTTCGGGCGGGCGCTTGCGCACGCGGAAAAAGAACCCCAGGTTGCCCTCGCCCTTCATATGCGGATACAGGGCATAGCTCTGAAAGACCATGCCGATGCCGCGATCCTTGGGGGGGATGTCGTTCATCAGCTTGTCGTCGTAATAGACGTTGCCCGAATCGGGGTTCTCCAGCCCGGCCACCACGCGCAACAGGGTGCTCTTGCCGCACCCAGATGGCCCCACGATGGCCAGGGTCTCGCCATTGCGGATGGTCAGGTTCAGGTCGTCCACCGGGCCATCGGCGCGGCCCACCGCGGTCTCGGCGCCGGCCACGCGATCGACAAAGGCCTTGTCCTCATAGCCGCTCATCGAGCGACGCACGCCCCCCGTGGGCAGAAAGCGCATCCCCGCGGTAAAGGTTTTGGTGATCTTTTCCAGGCGAATCTCTGCCATGACTACGCTCCTCTCAGCGCATGAGGGTCACCCTTTGGTGAACCTTGCGAGAGGGATTATAGCGCAAGTGGCGCCCGCGCGCCAGGGGTGGAAGGGTGGACGAAGGAACGGGGGCAGCGCGAGTACGGGGCATCCGTCTGGTGCGCCAGGCGCCGTGAGCGTCAGGAGTTCAACAACCGCCGCACAAATCCCAGGAACCCACGAAACCCCTCTTCCAGGGTTGTGGCAAAGGGAGCGGCCACAACGTTCCCCTGTTCGCCATCATGGAAGTGAAAGGGAAATGTGGAAACGGAGAGCCAATTGGCATCGGGGAAGTTGTCATAGCGGTAGATGCGTCCATCGACATGGCGCCGTTCCCAATGGAATCCAAAGCGCCCTTCCAGCTTGCGCGTGGCCCACACGTCCACGTGACTACCGTCGACCAGAAAGAGGCGTGCCGTGGAGCCCATACTCTCGGCCTGTATCACCATGTCGGCGAACTCCACCTCGGCGATACGGCGGAGGGAATCCAGGGGCATCAACGCACGTCCTTGAGCGATTCGAGGAGCAGGTCGCGTTCTGCTGCGAGATGGTCCAACTCGAAATAGTCCTCAAATGTCTCGTCCTCGTGCAGGTGGCCGTGTTGCACCAGTACATCGAGCTGCTCAACGGTCTGTACACCATATTTCTGTGTAAGTCGGAGCAACTCCGACTCGACCAGCCGCAAGCGGTGCGTGAGGAACAACCTGAGACTCTCCTGTTCGAGTTCCTCAGGCGTCAAGTTCAGTCTAGAGGCAATCTGCTCGTATGTCGCGCTCATTGCACTCACCTCCGAGGTCGCGATTCGCGATCCCACATAGATTATAGGTTATCCTGGGGTCTCAGTCAACCATGGCCTCTCAACCACCACACCGGCGTCTGTCGGCCTCGTGTGTGCCAGGTGTTCAGGTATGCATGATGGGCGAGGTGGTCTTTGCTATCTCACGCCCCCCGCCCGCTCCAGGTTTAGCGCCAGTAAGCGCTCCAGGATACCCTCATCCGCGAGGTCGTGCGGCCAACCATAGGCATCGAACACCGCGCGGTCCAGCTTCTTGTGCGCCAGGTCCAGCCACGCCGGACGCTGGTTGTACAGGTTGGTCAGCGTGCGCCGCTTGATCTCCGTCTCGCTGGCCCCGGGCGGGTTGAGCCAGGCATCGCGCTTGGCCACCAGCTCTCGGGCAGCCTGGGCGATGGCTTGTACGCGCGGGTCGCCTGGCGAACCGGGTTCGCCAGGCGGTTCCTGGCCCGGTGGCCAGGGGAAGGGGTAGGTCTCGAAGGTGGTGGTGGGTGTATAGCGCGGGCGGTCCTCAAGCTGCGTTCCTTGACGTAGTGCCCACAACTCGTGGGGGCGGGAATGAAGGACGCCGAAGAAATAATCGTCGTCGCGGGCAAAGATGACAAGTTCATGGTCAGGAACGACAGTGTTATCCAGCCACGTGAATAACCTATGTTTTGAGACATGCGGCGTGACGACGTATCTTGGCAGCCTAGCAATGGCCTTGCGCATACTTGGGCGCGCCTCGGCGTGGATCCACCATCGTTCCCTGTAGGCTTTGCGATTGTTGTCTTTTCGCACCGGGTAGACGTGTGACCCAACGTATTCGAAGGGTATCTCGTAGAGGCTGGCTTGCTCCACAGTCATGTTTGTGCCAAAGTCGATGAGCCACATACCACGAGGACGACCCGTCACATCCTTACCATTCGCCCAGTATTTGACAACATCACTGTTGGGACGGCCATTCGGGTTTCCGGTGGCCGATAGCATTTGAAGGGCCAACTCTTCGGGGATGTCGAAGGGTCCACCTTTCTGGTTACCCCGGAACCCGATGTTTGCATTCTCCGGAAGTGGTTGGGCTTGGGTGAGATTGATTTGAGCCGTCAAGTCGGCGTTGATCTGAGGAACAGACCTACCATCTAGTGTATGGTCTTGTTCAACCCCGCTATCAAAGCCTACCATCGATACATGTACGTTTGCGCCATCCAGAATCCAATCTCGATCGGACTGCGCCCAGAAAATGTCCCCCTTCTGCTTGATGCGCTCCAACACCACGCGGTTCGCGCCGCCCCGGATGCCCTGTGTCGCCAACAGGCCAGCGCGCTTGGCCGCGCCCTGCTCGATCATGGCGCGGGCCTTTTCGAACCAGTAGCATACCAGGTCGGCAAAGGCCGGGACGCGGTCGCGATAGAGAGCAAAGAGATCCTCCACGTAGCGGTCGCCGAGCTCCTGGCGCACCTGGTTCCCGCCCAGGAACGGCGGGTTGCCCACGATCA
>CAYQDH010000296.1:0-7013 GCA_964416075.1 uncultured Anaerolineales bacterium
TTGGGGCGAATGGAGATAAGGGCTTCGTCCTCAGCCAGCCAACCAATGGCATTCATAAACAAGTCTATATTGCCGATATTGCCGCTCACCGAGCTGAGCAGGTTGTCTTCGACCAGGGTGGCATCGCCGATGATCACGAGCCGGCCCTTGCCGGTCCCCGTGGTGCTGGGCTCGATGGCTGCGGCCAAGGCCAGCGGGCCTTGGGCTTCGTCAGGATCCGGCTGGACCTGTTGCTCGCGATAGGTTGTCTCGGCCCAGCTATCAGCGCTGGTTGTGGCCAACACCTGCACGCTCCAATCGCTTGGAGCGGGCTCTTCCATAACCAGGGACCTCGCGGTAGAAAAGACGGTGGTCAGCCCGGTCATGTCCTTGGTGATCTGATGAAAGGTAAAGCTGTCCACTACGGGCGAACCCACGTCACCAAAGAACGACTTGACAGGGTCCACGACGATGTCGTCGGGTAGGTCAAGGCCATAGCCGCGCAGAAACCCATTTAGGGGATCTGGCCCACCGGGCTCTGCAAGCACGAATAGGCCGCCGCCCTGATCCACAAAGCTTGCCAGGCGGGTTGTCTCGTCTGCGGAGAGTGCCCGCTGGGGGCCCGCCACAACCAACACGGACATATCTGTGGGCCAGGTATCGGTGACCGCGGCATTGTAGGTGCCCACGTGATAATTCTCTCGCTCCATGACTCCACGGATCAGGCTATAGCCATTCGCTTCGGTGCTCTCTGGGCTGCGCTCCTGGTGCCCTGTGAGAAAGTAGATGCCCTTGGTCTCGTCACGGCTCACCTTGAGCAGTGCACTCGTCAGATCCTGCTCTTGCGAGCCAAAGGCGAACTCTCGTCGGCTGCCGCGCTCGAAAACGATGGTGCCGTCGCGCGCCACCTGATAGTCCAGAGCGAGGCGCGGCTGCGTATCCGGATCGATCACCTCATAGCTCACTTTGTCGCTGTGCTGCGTGTACTCTTTGAGCAGGTCCTCCGCTTCGTAGAGGCTCGAGTTCATGGGGGTGAAAAAGAGCTTGACCTGCACGGGTTCCGTGAGCCCCTGAAGCACCTGGATGGACTGTTCGGATAGGCTGAACTGCTTCTGCTCCGTCACATCCCAGCGCCAATGGTGGCGTGTGCCCAGGTAGTTGGCCAGTACGAGTATGGCGATCAAGGCCACGCTCATGAGGATGGCATTGCCTCCATAGCGCGTCTGGCGCTTGCGCGCGATACCTGCTATACCGCCCGGTCGCAGCAGGAGGATGGCCGCCAGAAGAGCGAGGCCAACCCCGCCCAATATCCACATCCATGCCTTCATCTGGCCCTGAACCAAGCCTGCTGCCAGGGCTCCCACGACCGCAGCTGCGGCAAGCATCGTCCCCTCCAAGCCGTAGCGCGCCGTCAAGTCGTGCACTCGTTCTTGTAGGCGCATGTTACTTCCACCTCCCCGACTCTATCACCCGAGTGCTCAGGAAAAGGAACAGAGCTATCAAGGTGACATAGTAGACAATGTCGGTGGTGTCGATCACACCACGCACCATATCCATGTAATGGCCAAAGATCGGCAAGTAGGCCACCACGCGGCCCATGGTCGGCCCCACCAGCTCCTCCAACGCGCCACTGAGCCAGAGCAGTAGGATGATCCCGATGCCGATGACGGCGGCCACGATCTGGTTCTGCGTTACCGATGAGGCAAATAGACCCACCGCCAGCAGCGATGCTCCCAACAAGACGTAGCCCAAGTAGCCCGAGAGAATCGGTCCAACATCCGGGTCGCCCAGGCGCATGAGCATCATGGGGAAATAAGCGGTGAGTGCGATCATGACCAGCAACACGACCAGGCTGGCCAGGTACTTGCCTACCACCACCTCCCAATCGCGAAGCGGGGCGGTCAACAACAACTCTAGCGTGCCGGTACGGCGTTCGTCCGCTACCAGGCGCATGGTGAGCACTTGGGTCACCAATACGGTAAAGAGCAGGGTTACAGCGTGGTTAAAGACGTAACGCATGCTCGCCTCACGGGTAAAGTACATGAGCAAGCTTCCCAGCCCGCCAACGACAGCCAAATAGATGGCGATGACGACATAGGCGATGGGGGAAGTAAAGTAGGCGCCCAACTCTCGCTTCATCACATAGTACACGTTGCGCATAACCTTCTATCTCCCTTCGCTCGAGGACTGATCCGCGGCCTCGGTGGGTTCCGCAGCTTCCAAGCCTTCCTCGGCTTGGCTCTCGTCCGTCGTGAGCTGGAGAAACACCTCTTCGAGGCTCAAAGAGAGCGGCCGTAGCTCCAACAGACCCCATCGCTGGCTCACCGCCAGGGCGGCCATATCGCTTCGCGCGTCCATGCCGGCGTCGGTGGTCACCTCGTACGTTTGCGGGGCCAGCATCTGGACGGCGCGCACTCCCGGCAGGGAGCGCAGTCGCTCTGGGGCATCGTCTGGGGCTTGGGCGAACTGCAGCCTCACGCGCATGCCGCCCTGCAGATTGGTGGTCAGGCGCTCCGGGGTATCCTCGGCGACGATGCGCCCCCGGTTGATGATCAGCACGCGCTGACACACTTGGCTCACTTCGGGCAGGATGTGGGTGCTGAGGATGATGGTGTGCTGCCCGCCCAAGCCTTTGATGAGCTCGCGCACGCTTAGGATCTGCCGTGGGTCGAGGCCGATGGTGGGCTCATCGAGGATCAGGATGTCCGGGTTGTGCACCAGGGCCTGGGCCAAACCTACGCGCTGACGGTAGCCTTTGGAGAGCTTGCCGATCAATTGCTCGCTCACATCGCCGAGAGCGCAGGCTTCTACAACGCGATCGATGGCCGCCTCGCGCACATTGCTTCCCTTGATACCACGCACCGCTGCGGCGAAATCCAGGTAATCGTGCACCGTCATTTCGCCATATAGTGGTGCGGACTCGGGCAGGTAGCCGATTTTTCTGCGCACCTGTAACGAGTCCCGGACTATGTCATATCCTGCGACGCTCACAGAGCCCTCGCTGGGGGGCATGTAACCGGTCAAAATGCGCATGGTGGTCGTCTTGCCAGCGCCATTGGGTCCCAGAAAGCCGAGGATCTCCCCTTTGGCCACCTGGAACGAGGCATGGTCCAACGCCAGAACATCGCCATACGATTTGGTCAGATTCTCGACCTGAATCATGAACTGGCCACCTCCGAGTGAATTGGGCCAACTAAAAAGCACAATACCTTGCGCTCGACCGTGGATGCCCCATCGCGGGGCCCACTCTCCCAAGCCCGGGCGCCTAGTCTTGTGCTAGCGTTCGTACTATATCCAAGGGTTAGCAGCCTGTCAAAAGGCCGAGGTGCAGATCGGCGATGGAACCGCACCCGCATTGTTCCCTGATCAAACGCCGCGTGTGGGGGGCGACCGTCGCGGGTAGACGGTCCAGGTCCTGGCATAGCCGGGCGAGATCCTGGAGGGTATCGACATCGTACCATGGGGGCAGGCAGGCTGTGCGCAACGATTGCGCTCGGGCGCGCTCGAGGCTCTCGGCCAAGACGCTTGGTGTGCTCATGGTCATACCACGGAATAGAGCTGCACAGGGCGCCTTGAGCCCCACGAGGTAGTATCCGCCATCATCGCAGGGACCAAATACAGCATCTACGGTCGAGTCGTCGAGGGCCTGGAATGCCTGTGCCAGATAGGCGGCTGGCAGGCTGGGGCTGTCGCTAGCGATGACGACGGCCCGGGTATAGCCGCCGTGCAGGTGTATGCGCAACACGTTGTCCAGGCGCGCCCCCAGGTCACTGCCTATCTGAGGCGAGAGGCGAAATCCTGGCGGGGCGATGGTGCGGAAGTGACTCTCTGCCTCTGGAGGCGTGTAGGCGATGACAGGCTGGACCCCCAGCACCTGGCTCATGAGATCCAGTGTATCGAACAGGAAGGATCGTGAGAGTGCCGCGGCTTGCTCGGGGCTTAGCGGCGGTGTGAGGCGGGTCTTGGTTTTCCCCGGCAATGGCTCTTTGGCGGCAACGATCAGAGCTCGACTCATAGTCCTCCTCTGGGGCGTGCTCTCAGGATGGCTGCATAGCTTCACTAGCACTGCGCCCCGCGCTTGGATTCTCACACGAATAATGTGCTCTGGGTTGGGTTCTGTGTCAATAGGGCCAACTCTATGGCGCTACTCATGTTCACACCACTAGGCGCACTTTTCGTTTATGCAATCTCGGAGTACAATGGCGCTCGTGGGCCTTGATTTCCATCTTATCGCAAGGAACAGGATTGAAGGGAGGGCAATATGCATTGGCTCAGTTTCTTCATCGGCGCATTGGTTGGCTGGCTCATCGGCTGGCTCATCGACTGGCTCGTCTGCCGCCCGCGCCGCAGGGCCGCGGAGGCGGTTCTTCAGGCCAAATGGGAGCTCGCCAACGAAGAGTCCGCTTCACTCAAAGCGCAGCTCAGTGGTCTTCAGGATATGCGAGTGCGCCTGGATGGCGCGAACGCCGAGATCGATTCGCTGCGGGCGCAGCTCGGCGGCATGAGAGATCTGCAGGTGCGCCTGGATGGCGCCACCAGCCAGGCAATGGGGCTGGAGGGACAGTTGGCCGCCATGAAGGATCTGCAGGTGCGCCTCGATGGCGCTAACGTCGAGCTGGACTCGCTGAGAGCCCGGGTTGCCGGCATGGGAGACCTGCAGGTGCGCCTCGACGGCGCTAACGCCGAGATCGACTCGTTGAAGGCGCAGGTCGCAGGCATGAAGGATCTGCAGGTACATCTGGATGGCGCCAATGTCGAGTTGGACTCGCTGAGATCGCGGGTCGGCGGGATGCAGGACTTGCAGGTACGCTTGGATGGCACTGCTAGCCAAGTAGCGGGCTTGGAAGCGCAGTTGGCTGCGATGAAGGGCTTGCAGATGGACCTGGATGCCTGCAGATCCCAGTCGGTGCAGCAGGGCTTGGAAATCGAGCGCCTGAACGCAGATCTCGCGGCGGCTCGGGCGAGCGCCGGCGTGGGTGGTGCGGCAGGTGCATTGGCGGGTGCCGCAGCAGCGGGCATGGATACAGCGGCTACGCGTGCGGCCGGGGGCGACCTTGGCCTCCTCTCAGCGGCGCCGAAGCCGAGCGTGCCGGATGACCTGACTCGGCTCGAAGGGATCGGCCCCAAGGTTAACGCGTTGTTGAACGAGCACGGCATCTACACCTTCGCACAGCTGGCTGCGACGAGTGTCGAGCGCTTGCGATCCATCCTCAGCTCTGGCGGACCTCGCTTCAGCGTCTCTGATCCCGGGACTTGGCCCGAGCAGGCTCAGCTCGCGCGGGACGGCAAGTGGGATGCGCTCAAGGCTTTCACGGACACCCTCAAGGGCGGCCGGTTGGTCTAGCCGAGCTGATACGCTGAAAGAAGGGATGGATCAACATGAACGAATCACGTGGACTCTTTTGCCGGCTATACAGGCCGATTGGCGCCCTGTTGTTGTTGCTGGTGATCTTGATACTCCTTCTACGCGCCTGCAGCGCGCCGACGCCGGTGGCCACCGTTCCGACGGCCGAGGCTACGGTGGCGCCGACCGTGGCGCCAACGGTAGCCCCGACGGCAGTCCCACCCACCGTGGCCCCGACCGTAGCGCCGCCGACCGTGGCGCCGCCCACTGTGGCGCTGCCCAAGCTTAACCTGCCCGCGACGGGTGATTTCACCGCGGACGGGGTGAAGCTGAGCGGCACGGGCCAGCCGGGGGCGACGGTGGAAGTGTGGGACGGCGCGACCAAAGTAGGGACGGCCGTGGTGGGCGCCGACGGCACCTGGAGCCTGGTAGGCAAGCTGGGCGAGGGCGCACACAAGCTATCCGTGCGCACGGTGGACGCCAGCGGCAAGACGCTGAACGAGTCGCCTGCGATGGATGTGATCGTGCCCAAGGCTGAGCCGGCTGGCGAAGGATACATCGTCAAGTCGGGCGATTGGCTAATGAAGCTAGCCCAGACGTACTATGGCGATTCGAGCTTGTATCCCCTGATCGTCGAGGCGACCAACGCCAAGAACGCGGTGGATCCCAGCTACGCCAAGATCACGGACGCCAATCTCATCTACCCAGGGCAAAAGCTCTGGATACCGCCCAAACCCTAGGATTCTTGATCCCGGTAACCGGACACCCGGCATCTCGCAGATGCCGGGTGTCTCGCTGAACAAGGGAGGTGTCACGTGCCCTCGATCACGAGCTACCTACTCACTCTCACGGGAACGCCCTACGAGAATGGCCGGGCCAAAGGGCAACTGGTGCTCCAGGAGGAGCCCCTACACGCAAATCTCACGGATAGGTTGGGGTGGTTCGATAGCTGTGATCGGGCAACCATCGACCTCGAGGCTATGGAGCAGTGCAAGGAGCTTGCGATGCGACGGGTGCCCTCGCTATTCGACGAGATTCGAGGCTTCGCCGAGGCCCTCGGTATCTCATACGAGCGTTACCTACCTTACCTGCTATTCGATTGGGAGATCCACTCCGCATGCAGCCAATTCTGCGTCTTGCCCGCCGCTACACGAGACGGGCACGTGTTCACAGGGCATAGCTGGGAGTGGACTATGGACGCGGACCGGGGGCGCAGGCTGCAGACCCTGGAGGAGGATAACCTCTATGTCGTCGCTGGGCGTGGAGATGCGGCGACCATGGGCTTTGCCCTCAACTACTTTGGGTTGTGGAATGGGATGAATGCCTATGGTGTCTCAATCAACCCCACCGGCGGCGTGCCCCTGCAAGCGCTGCCCCCCGCCCGGAAGCTCTACAACCACGGCCTCCTGGTGCGGATCGCGCTAGAGACCTGCCGTTCGGCGGACGAGGCGCTGGCTGTGGTGCGCGAGATGGCCCCCCTTTCCTCGGGGGCCGGCGGGGGGACCTACATCGTCGCCGACAAGACCGGCAAGGCGTACTATGTCGAACGCGCGCACCGTGAACTAGAGTGCTTGGAGGTCGGTGCGGATACCGGCCGCCCCTACCAGTGCGCGGCGAACCACTTTGTCGGCCCGCGCATGTTGCCCTCTATGAGCAAAAAGGGCGTTCACTCGATCCTGCGCTATAATGC
>CAYQDH010000297.1:0-6114 GCA_964416075.1 uncultured Anaerolineales bacterium
GAAAGGAATCTTGCGGCATAGCCCCGCAGTGCGGACTGGTGTCCGGAGGGTAAACAAACGCCCCCACCAGGATGTGACACTGCCCGGGTGATCGATCGTCGGGGCCCTTTGTCAGTGCAACTCGGTCTCTTGAGCATAGTTGCCTCCTGTAGCTTTCTACGAGGCGCCAGATGGTATGCCGTTGATTTCTATTTAACCACTGTTGCCACCAAGAGTCTGGACGTCCCATCTACAATTCGCTGAGGTTTCCTTGACGTAAGTCTGACACGGCCAAGACCATACTGGCCTCAAGGTGAGATTCGCAGGTCCTCAAATTCGCGCATGTGGATCCCACCTGGCGACCCGTGTCGGTGCAAGCAGCAAGTCGGCGGCGCAGCCGTTCTGGCATGCGCGAGATCAACGAGGCACGGCCTGGGAAACGCTGTGGGCGGTGAGGAGGTTTTACGATGGGCGAACTAGCATTGCACCTGCGCAGCCAGTTGCTGGCTCAAGACGGCGGCGGACACAACCGCTGGGAGACCCGTGTGCTGGAGAAACAACTCTCTCCCGCACAGACGGCCATTATCATCTGCGACATGTGGGATTCCCACTGGAGCCGGGGAGCGCGGGAGCGCGTGGACGCCATGGCGCCGCGGATGAACGCCGTCATCGGAGCCGCGCGCGCACGCGGCGTGCAGATCATCCATGCCCCTTCCGATACGATGCCTTTCTATGCCGGCGTGCCAGCACGAGAGAGGATACAGAGTATACTACGTGTCGTGCCCCCAGAGCCATTGGAGCACCTGGATCCGCCCCTGCCTATCGACGATTCGGATGGTGGATCGGATACGGGCGAGACGCCCTGGTACAAAGCATGGACCAGGCAGCATCCGGCGATCGAGATCGACCAGGCGAGGGATGTGATCTCGGATGACGGCATCGAGGTGTTGGGCTTTCTGCGTCATGGCGGCATCGACCACCTGTTGATCATGGGCGTACACACCAACATGTGCGTGCTGCGTCGCTCGTTTGCCATCAAGGCCATGGTCCGCTGGGGGCTGTCTGTGGCGCTGGTGAGGGACCTGACCGACACCATGTACAACCCGGCCCGCTCGCCGTACGTCGATCATGACGAGGGCACGCGCCTGGTGGTGGAGTACATCGAAAAGTTCTGGTGCCCCACCCTGCAGAGCCAGGACCTGTTCTGAGGACCGAACGACGGATTTGACAAACCATACCCCCCTAGGGTATAATCACGCGGTTTTGCGTCGGGTCGCTGTATTCGCTCGGATAGCATGTCAGAATGCATGGAGGGGTGCGAGCAATGTCTACATACGTCATCGTGGGCGGGGTGGCTGGTGGAGCCAGCGCTGCAGCGCGATTGCGCCGGCAGGACGAAGAGGCCAACATCATCGTTCTAGAGCGCGGTCCTTACGTGTCCTTTGCCAACTGTGGGTTGCCTTATTACATGGGGGGTGTGATATCGGAACGCGACGCGCTCCTGGTATCCACGCCCGAAAAGCTCCAGGCCGAGTTCAATATCGACGTGCGCCCTCTCCATGAGGTGCTGAGCGTGGATCGCGAGGCCAAAGAGGTCGAGGTACGAGACCTGGAAAAGGGGCGGACCTATCGCCTCGCCTATGACAAACTGCTCCTTTCGCCGGGGGCCAAGCCTGTGGTGCCGCCTATTCCCGGGGTTAACGAGCCTGGCGTGTTCACGCTGCGCACAATCCCTGATATCGATGCCATCGTCGCCCACATGGCGCAGCGCTCGGTTAAGGATGCTGTGGTGGTGGGGGGCGGCTTCATCGGCCTGGAGGTGGCCGAGAACCTGGTCCACCGCGGCGTACGGGTCACAGTGGCCGAGATGATGAAGCAGGTGATGATCAATTTCGACTTTGAGATGGCGGCCCTACTGCACCGTCACTTGCGCGAAAAGGGTGTACAGTTGGCCTTGGGCGATGGCCTCAAGCGGATCGATGCCCTGGACGATGGTCGGCTGCGCGTGACCCTGGTGAGCGGCAAGAGCACCGATGCGGAGATGGTGGTGCTGGCGATTGGGGTTCGCCCCGAGAGCGATCTGGCCAAGGCGGCGGGCCTGGAATTGGGCCCACGAGGCCATATCGTGGTAAGCTCTTGCATGCAAACCTCGGACCCCGATATCTTTGCAGTGGGTGATGCGGTGCAGGTGACGGACCCCGTCTCGGGCGAACCCACCGCCGTGCCCTTGGCCGGCCCGGCCAACCGCCAGGCGCGCATCGCCGCCGACCATATGTCGGGGGCGGATACGACCTGCGAGTATCGGGGCACCCAGGGCACCGCGATTGTCAAGGTCTTTGATATGACGGCCGCCAGCACAGGGCTGAACAGCAGCAGGCTGACGAGCCTGAGCATCCCCTTCCTGAGCAGCATCACCCATAGCCCCGACCACGTGACTTACTATCCTGGATCGACCGTCCAGTCCGTCAAGCTGTTCTATGCGCCCGATAGTGGCAAGGTCCTGGGCGCGCAGGTGGTGGGGTACGGCGCCGTCGATCGCACGATTGACACGTTTGCGATGGCCATCTATGGCAACATGACAGTATTCGACCTGGAAAAGGTAGAGCTGGCGTATGCACCGCCCTACGGCGCAGCCAAGGACGTGGTCAATGTGGCCGGCTACGTGGCCGCCAACCGCCTGCGTGGCACAACGGATATGATCGAGTGGCACGACCTGGCTGAGGAACGTGAACGCTACACCGTCGTGGATGTGCGCACCGTGCCCGAATGGACGGTCGGCCACATGCCCGATGCTGTGCACATCCCGAATGCAGAGATGCGCGATCGAATGAGCGAGCTGCCCAAGGACAAAGCGCTGGTGGTCTATTGCCAGGTGGGGCGGCGGGCTTATGTGATGGAGCGCCTTCTCAAGCAGCACGGCTACAATGTCAAGAACCTGAGCGGCGGCTGGGCCACCTATGCGGCGGCGACCGAGCCGCAGAGCAACTTTAACCCTGGGGGGCCGGCTTCAGACTCGAGCGAGCAGAACACGCCTAGCGCGACGAGGCCGCCCAATTTGGCTGCTGACATCGTGGGTGGCAGTGGTGCGTCGATGGCCTCGTCGCGCCTGGCTGTGCCCAGCGGCGGCGCCGTCTACAAGCTCGACGCCAAAGGGTTGCAGTGCCCCGGGCCGCTCATGGCGGTGTACAACAAGATGCAGGGCATGAGCGATGGCGACACGCTGGAGGTCGAAGCGAGCGATCCTGGTTTCAAGCGCGACGTAGCGGCATGGTCCAGCAGCACGGGCAACGCGCTGCTGCACCTGACCCAGGATCAGGGCATTATTCGCGCCGTGCTGCGCAAAGGCATCGCCGAGGCGCCGACAGCTCCCACCCAGGTGGCTGCACCGACCAAGGCTAAGACGATGGTAGTCTTCTCGGGCGACCTGGACCATGCCATCGCCGCCTTTTTTATCGCGAACGGCGCGGCCTCGATGGGCCAGCAGGTGACCATGTTCTTCACCTTCTGGGGCCTGAACATCCTGCGCAAAGAAGAGTCTGTACCGGTCGATAAGAACCTGACCGAGAATATGTTCGGCCGCGCGATGCCCAAGGGTGCAGATAATCTCAAGCTCTCGCAATTGCATATGGCGGGATTGGGGACGCGGATGATGAAACAGGTGATGCAGGAGAAGAATATCAGTCCCCTATCGGAGCTGATCAAATCGGCTCAAGGAATGGGCGTGCGCATGATCGCTTGCCAGACGACCATGGAGATAATGGGCATTCGGATCGAAGAACTGCTCGACGGCGTGGAGGTTGGCGGTGTGGCAACATTCATCAACGCGACGGACCAGGCGAACGCATCCCTGTTCATCTAGTCTTTTGGTACGTGTTGCAGGTGCTAACTGTTTCACCAACGGAGCCGGGGCATCCTGCCGCGCTTCCGTTGGCAAAGAGGATACGAAAGGACCCCAGGTTCTGTGCCCTGGGGTCCTGGTCTTTAGTGGAGCAGCTCGCGATAGAGCCTGCCCGCGGGGTCGGGGCGCCAGGATTGTAGCGCCCTCATATAGTTGGCCCGCTCAAAGGCCGCCGGGTCACCCACATTGCGCTGGCTCATGCTGCCCTGCATCTGGGCCACCGACTCATACTCGCGCTCTTCCATCCAGCGAGTCATGTCGGCCAGGATCTCTCTTATGCGGCCGAGCCCCTTCTCCAGCAGTTCCGAGGCCATCATGGTCACCTTGGCCCCGGCCATTAGCCCTTTGAGCACATCCTCGTAGGTATGGACGCCGCTGGTGATCGCCATATCCGCCGCGATGCGCCCATAGAGGATGGCGACCCAGCGCAAGGGTAGGCGCAGATCGGTCGAGGTGCTCAGGGTGAGTCTCGGGACGACCTCCAAGGCCTCCAGGTCCAGGTCGGGCTGGAAAAAGCGGTTGAAAAGGACCAGGCCATCGGCGCCTGCGTCGCTTAGCCGCTTGGCCATGTTGGCCACCGAGTTATAGTAAGGGCTCAGTTTGACGGCCACGGGAATGGATACCGACTTTTTGACCTCTCCCAGTATGTCCAAGACCATCTGTTCCACGAGACTGCCATCTCGCGAGGGATCGGTGGGCAGGTAGTAGACGTTCAGCTCCACAGCATCGGCTCCGGCTTGTTCGAGGCCTCGAGCATACTGGATCCAGCCTCCGGCGGAGACGCCGTTCAGGCTGCCGATGATAGGGATGCTTACGGCCTCCTTGGCCTTGCGGATGCTCTCCAGGTACTCTTCCGGCCCGGTCTTGTAATCCTCCAGATCCGGAAAGTAGGTCAGGGCTTCGGCAAAGGAGTAGGTAAAGTAATTCAGATAGTGATCGAGTTGGCGGCTCTCCAGGGTGACCTGCTCTTCGAACAGCGAGTAAAAGACCACTGCCGCCGCGCCATGATCCTCCATGCGACGGATCACGTCGAGATTTGACGAAAGGGGCGAAGCGGAAGGGATGAGTGGGTTTTGGAGCTTCAGGCCGAGATAGACAGTACTCAGGTCCATAGCCATTTCTCCTTAGATATCAGAGGCTCGCATATCCTGGCCAGGCCAGAGACCCATTCACGCTCCATGGCGCCGATGGTTCCCTGGCCTGGCCGCACTTTTCCGGGTGTCGCCTTTTCTAGCGCGATCAGGCCTGCGTCGATTCGCTCTTGGGCGTTTCAGTCGCTTCCTCGTAGCTCATCTTGGACAGGTACTCGTATTTGCGCCAGCTATCGATGGCGCCCTGCTGCGCTTCGGCCAGCAGCTTTTCCGCCGTCTCTGGATCGCTCTGTCTGAGCATGCGATAGCGGTTCTCGTTGTAGATATAGTCCTTGAGCGGAACCTTGGGCTCCTTCGAGTCCAGCTGCAAGGGATTCTTGTGCTCTTGGCGGAGGCGCGGGTCATAACGGTAGAGTATCCAGTGACCTGAATCCACCGCAAGCTTTTGCTGGTTGTTGCCCAGGGTCATGTTGATACCCTGGTTGATGCAATGCGAGTAGGCGATGATGATCGAAGGCCCGTCGTAGGATTCGGCCTCGCGGAAAGCACGGAGGGCTTGCGAGTCGCTGGCGCCCAGGGCGATCTGCGCCACATAGATATAGCCATAGCTCATGGCCATCATGCCCAGGTCCTTCTTGGGTGTGGCTTTGCCGCCCGCGGCAAACTTGGCCACAGCCCCCAGGCCGGTGGACTTGCTGGCCTGGCCGACGGTGTTGGAGTAGACCTCCGTGTCGAGCACCAGCAGGTTGATATTACGCCCCAGGGCCAGCACGTGGTCGAGCCCGCCATAACCGATGTCGTAAGCCCAACCGTCGCCGCCGATGCCCCACACGCTTCGCTTGACCAAAAAGTCGGCCACAGCGAGCAGGTTCTGCGCGCTCGGATGATCGCTGCGGAGCAAGCGATCCTTGAGCGCCGCCACGCGTTGTCGCTGAGCCACGAGCCCAGCCTCCTGGCTTTGGTCGGCGGATAGGATATCATCGGCCAATTGGCCGCCGATGGCATCGCGCAGGGCCTGCACCAGCTCGCGCGCGTACTCGGTCTGCTTGTCCGCGGTCAAGCGCATGCCAAAGGCGAACTCGGCGGCATCCTCGAACAGGGAGTTGCTCCACGTGGGTCCCCGCCCCTCGCTATTCTTCGCCCAGG
>CAYQDH010000297.1:6124-7010 GCA_964416075.1 uncultured Anaerolineales bacterium
TACCACCGTAGATGCTGCTGCAACCCGTGGCGTTGCCGACCATCAGGCGGTCGCCAAAGAGCTGGCTCAGGATCTTGAGGTAGGGAGTCTCGCCACAGCCCGCGCAGGCGCCCGAGAACTCGAACAGGGGACGCAGCAATTGCATGTTGCGAGTATTGTTAAAGGCGAGCCCGTCGGTGCGCGGGTAATCGGGAAGGTCGCGGAAGAACGCCCAGTTGGCGCGCTCTTGCTCGCGCACCTCCAACTGGGGCCCGAAATTGATGGCCTTGCGCCCAACGGCCTGCTTGTCCTTGGCCGGGCAAGCCTCGATACACACGCCACAGCCCGTGCAATCCTCCACCGAGATCTGGACGGTGTACTTTTTGCCCTTGAGCTCGGGTTCACGCCAGCGAGCGTCGACCGACTTGAAGGTGGCCGGGGCGTTCTCCAGGTGCTTGGCATCATAGACTTTGGCGCGAATGACGGCGTGGGGGCAATAGAGCGAACAACGGCCGCACTGGATGCAGACGTCGGGGTTCCAGACTGGAACCTCCAGGGCGATATTGCGCTTTTCGTACTGTGACGTAGCGGTGGGGAATGTGCCGTCCACCGGCATGACGCTTACCGGCAGGGTGTCGCCTTCGGCCGCCATGATGGGTGCCAGGACCTGCTTCACAAACTCGGGTGCGTCCTCGGACACGATCGGCGGACGAGCCAGATCGCTGGTCGGCTGGCCCGGTACGGGTATCTCGTACAGGTGTGCCAGGGTGGCGTCCACGGCCGCAAAGTTTTGCTGCACCACGGCCTCGCCGCGTTTGCCATAGGACTTGCGGATCGCTTGCTTGATCTGCTCGATGGCCTCCTCGCGCGGCAGGACACCGCTGATGGCGAAAAAGGCGGTCTGCAT
>CAYQDH010000298.1:0-1287 GCA_964416075.1 uncultured Anaerolineales bacterium
GTGTTTCGTGACGATGGTTCCCTGCCCCTGGATGAAGAGACGCACGTCATCGAGACGGAAGCCAATCGCCTGAGCGCCGAGGATGTGGTCAAGATCGACCTGCCCCTGGCGGAGGCCTCGGGACGGGTACGCTACAAAGATTATGTGAACGCCTATGTAGATGCTGTCGAGTCCTTGGTCGACATGGAAGCTATCCGTAGGGCCGGCCTGCGCGTGCTGGTAGATCCCATGTTTGGCGTGGGCGAGCTGACGATCAATATCGTGCTCACCGAGGCGCGCTGCCGGGTGGCAACCATTCACGACCGTCGCGACCCTCTCTTTGGCGGCCGATCCCCAGCCCCGAACCTCGAGGCGCTCGGGCTGCTCATCCACAGCATGAAAGAAGGGGACTATAACCTAGGATTGGCCACCGATGGCGATGCCGATCGCATCGCTTTGGTCGACGAGCGCGGTGAGTATATCCCGGTGAACGACCTGCTCGTGCTGGTGTACTGGTATCTGCACGAGGTGCGCGGAGATAAAGGCCCCGTGGTGCGCAATCTGGCCACCACGCATATGCTCGATCGCCTGGCGCGACAACTGAACGAGGAGTGCCTGGAAGTGCCCGTGGGGTTCAAACATATCGCCGCGGCGATGGTGCAACACAACGCCATCCTGGGGGGCGAGAGCAGTGGGGGATTGACCATCCGCGGACACATCCTGGGCAAGGATGGTATCCTGGCCGCGGCGCTCATCGTGGAAATGCTGGCGAAAACCAACGACCATATCTCGCACCTGCTCGAAGCGATTTACGGGCGCATTGGACGGCTCTACGTAGAAGAGCTGAACGTTCCCGCCACGCCGGAGATGAAGGTGCTCTTTCCGCGCTATCTGCTGCAAACCAAGATCCCCGAGCTTGCGGGATATCCGGTGCGCAGGCTATCCACCCTGGATGGCTTTAAATTCTACCTGGACGATGACCAGTGGCTGTTGATACGCCTTTCCGGCACAGAGCCGCTGTTGCGCATCTTTAGCGAGGGCGACTCACCGGAGAAAGCCAGGGCACTTGTGGCTGCCGCACAGGAACACCTCAAGCGGCTCTAGCCTGGCCACGACGCCGGTGAACCAGTCCAGTCCGGGCTCACGGCTAGACAGCAAATGGGAGGTCGGCTTCCGGAGCGATAGCGGAGAAATACTCTTGCGCCGCTCGCTCGGTCTGGACCTTGGCCACGGCCGCCTCCGCCAATCGCTCGGCCAAGGCCTCTTGGTCGACGGCACGATCTTCACGGACCGCCTCGGACGATCAGA
>CAYQDH010000298.1:1297-7008 GCA_964416075.1 uncultured Anaerolineales bacterium
TGGTCGACGGCAGCCACCTGGCGTACCTTGTCCAGCCAGGCAATCTTGATCCCCTCGATCCCCCCCAGGGCGCCAGCGATCGATCCGACCATCGAGCCCAGGGTATCCGCATCGCGGCCAAAGTTGGCAGCATAGGTCACGCAACGCTCCAGATCATCGCCTCCCAGATACAGCAGGGCCAAGGCCAGAGGCACCGTTTCGCGCGCATCGCAGATCAGCGAGCAAAAGAACTCGGCGGAGCGGTCATACACGGCGGCCCGAAAAGCCCGATACTCTCCCGTATCGCGGGCCACAGCCAACGCCGCGTCGATGCGACCCAGCATCTCCGCGCCACTCAGAGGCAGGATGTACGCCCTGGCCGCAGCCAACACCGACGCCAC
The DNA here is from genome assembly GCA_964416075.1 of uncultured Anaerolineales bacterium. Taxonomy (GTDB): domain Bacteria; phylum Chloroflexota; class Anaerolineae; order UBA1429; family UBA1429; genus CAYQDH01. The sequence goes on from CAYQDH010000298.1 coordinate 1,678, forward strand.
TGTGGCCTCGGGTCTCATGGCCTCCGCCACCGCTGCGGCGATAGCAGCGGCCCCATCCTGGCAGAAACCCACATCATAGATGTGTATCAGGCTCGCCAGGCTGTAGGCCTGCAGCGCCGCCTGCCGCGGATTGCAGGCGTTGACGATCCCTACGGGCGCGATGCCCATGGCCGAGCTGGAGCTGGGCATGTTACCCATCCCGGCCATGCGGGGCACGGCATGGTGCCGCAGCTTTTGCGCCGTGTGCACCACCGAGACAAAGAATTTGGGCAGCTTGACTCCAAAGATATCCGACCAGTGATCGAGCCACACTTGCGCCCAGTCATCCAGGGTGGCATAGCCATTTGTGCGGATAAGTGCCTCGGCCAGTAGATTGCGCATCACCGTGTCGTCGGTGCCGTCGGAGGAAAAGTCATCCAGCCAACCCAGGCGAGCCTCGATGTCTCGGTAATCCTTGCCTTCGCTCGGCGTGCCGATCGCATCGCCGATCAACCCACCCATCAAACAGCCAGCCGCCTTGCGGAACAGCAATCTATCGCGTTTCATCCCTGGCTCCTTTCTCCATCTAGCTGGTGATCTAGAAGCACCGCAAGCTCCAGCAGGGTCTCGATGCGCTCTCCGCCATAGTCGGCGTGTCGCCGCTCGCGGTCGATCAGCACGGGGCGGCAACCCACCGCGCGCGAGCCCGCGATATCCGCTTCCAGGCTATCCCCCACAAAGAGCGTCTCTTCGGCAGAGCACCCCAGGCGTTCGAGGGCCAGGTGGAAGATGCGCGGGTCGGGCTTGTCCACCTTTACTTCGCCCGAGATGATGATCGGGTCGAGCACCTCGACCAGGCCAGTGCTCGCTAACAGCTTGCGAGCAAAGGGGGGATGATCAAAGTTAGAGACGAGAGCCAGCTCGACCTTGGAGCGGAGCTGGCTTAGCGCGGGCATGGTATCCTCCGGTAGGTAGATCGACGAGTCCCAGCTCGCCAGGCAGGCCGTCGCGGCCCCCTCCACTGTCGCTTCGTCGAGTGATAGGCCATACCAACCGCAGAGACGCCGAATCTTGCTCATGAAGGGGGTGTCACAGATATCCTCGTCCGGCGCCAAGGGCGAAAATAGACGGGTATCCCAGTCCACGTTGAACTGCTCTACGGGGATCATGGCGCCGGCTTTTACGAGGGCACGGTACAGGCCATCTCGCGAAGCGCACATCCCCGCCTCTTGGTCGCCATAGGCGATCAGGGTACCGAAAAGATCCAGCAGAATACCTCGTAAGGTCATGATCTTCATCCTTACTCAAGATCAGCACCTCCAGGCTATGGAGGTGGGCTTGGAGTTTGCGACACAGTTCCGCCCCTCCAAACCATTCCGGTGTTTGTCAGGATCATCGCCCCATGCTACAATGATGGCGCCAGTGACCCATGGTGGCATTGAGCCTGGTTAAGTGACAGTAGCCGTCACCGCAAAAACCAGCCGCCCGAAAAAACAGTCGCTTGGATCGTGGTACGACCGAGACGGCAAGAGATTTGGACAGGTCCGTGAACCTGCTTTTTAACCTCGCGTCTCGATGAGCGAGGTTTTTTTGTTGCCTGGCGCACCTGCATTCCGAGGGGGCATCCCATTGAGCCTTGTTCGTACCGTTCAACTCCATTATACCTACAATTCCGATTCCGATACACCTGTCGTCGCTCTGCGGGGCGTGGACCTACAGATCGAGGTAGGGGAGCATGTGGCCATCGTGGGCCGCAATGGTTCCGGCAAATCGACCCTGGCCAAGTGCGTGGCAGGCCTCTTGTGGCCTACCCAAGGTGAGGTGTGGGTCAGGGATTGGGACACGCGCAGCGACGGCACCCTATACGATGTCCGAGCCACGGTGGGGATCGTATTCCAGAATCCAGACAACCAGTTTGTCACCACGGTGGTCGAGGAAGAGGTGGCCTTTGGCCCGGAGAACCTGGGGATTCCCCACGCTGAGCTCTGCGAGCGTGTGGATTCCGCCCTGGCGGATACGGGGCTCCAGGAGTTGCGTGACCGAGATCCGCACTATCTCTCGGCCAGCCAGAAGGCGCGCCTGGCCATCGCCAGCATCCTGGCGATGCGCCCAGCCTGTCTCGTATTGGATGAATCCACCGCCATGCTGGACCCCTTGTCTCGCGCCGATGTCCTCCGCCTGGTGGAGGGTCTGCATGGCGAGGGCATGTCCGTTATATCCATCACCCATTTGATGGACGAGGCCCTCCTGGCGGATCGGGTTATAGTGATGAAGGAGGGCCAGATCGCGCTCCAGGGAACGCCTCAGCAGGTGTTTCGTCGATCGGATACGTTGGAGGAATTGGGGCTGGCCTTGCCGCCTGCCGCCGCCCTGGCTCAACGCTTGCGCCGTCGCGGCATGGCCTTGCCAGAGGATATCCTGACCACTCAAGATCTCATCGATGCGCTGGCCAATGCTTGGGAGGCACGGTCGTGAGCGACGTCATTGTCGACATCCGTGAACTGGGGCACACCTATCTCCAGGGCACTCCCATGGCTATCGCCGCCCTGCACAAGGCGTCCCTGGTATTGCGGCGAGGCCATATTACCGCGCTGGTGGGCCCTGGCGGCGCCGGCAAGTCCACGCTGGTGCATTTCCTCAATGGATTGCTACGCCCCACCAGCACGGGCAAGGTTTCGGTGCTGGGCCAGGACACCGCAGACCCGGCCTGCGATATGATCGCCCTGCGCCGCCGCGTGGGTCTCGTCTTTCAGTATCCTCACCAGCAGATGTTCGAACGCTATGTGGGCGACGATGTGGCCTACGGCCCGCGCCAACTGGGCCTGTCGCGCGACCAGGTGCGCGAGCGTGTCCACTGGGCGATGGAAGAGGTGGGGCTACCGGTCGAAAGCTTTGTCGATCGGTTTACCTTTTCCCTCAGCGGCGGAGAGATGCGTCGCGCCGCCATGGCGGGTGTGCTGGCCATGCATCCCGAGCTCTTGGTGCTGGACGAAGCCACCACAGGGCTCGATCCCCAGGGGCGCCGCCAAGTGCATACCCTACTGCGCCGCTTGCGTGACGAAAAAGGGATCGCCATCTTGCTGGTCTCGAACGATATGGATGAGGTGGCAGAGATCGCGGAAGATGTCACAGTGCTGCACCAGGGTTGCACGGTGATGTGCGGCAGCGCTCGCGAGGTACTCACGCAGAGGGAGGCTCTCGGGACCTGGGGCCTGGGCGTGCCCGCTGTCATCGACATTGTTGAGGCTGTACGAGAGATGAATCCGACCCTACAGCATGGGGTTCTAACCATGGGTGAGGTTGAGGAGGCGCTGTGGCGGGCTATGAGTCGCTGAGGCATGTCTCTCTGGGTCGTTACATCCCTGTGGATTCACCCATCCACCGGCTGGACCCGCGGGCCAAGCTCATCGCAGTGGCTTGCCTGGTCATCGCAACCGTGGTAGTGAGCCAATATACCACTGCGATGCTGCTCCTGGCGCTGGCCGTGCTGTTGGTTAAGCTCGCTCGATTATCCCTGCGTTATATGCTCGCCAGCCTGGTGCCCGTTTTACCTGTGTTGGTGGTTATGGCCTTGTTGCAACTCTTGCTCTATGGCGGCGCTCGCACATCCGCGCTTTCTCAGCAGTGGCTGGTGGATTGGGGGCCTGTGCACATCTCGTCGACCAGTGTGCGTATCATCGCCGTCACCTGGGCGCGCTTTGCTACCCTGTACCTCTTGGTCAGCCTGCTCACCAGCACCACCAACGTCAGCGCACTGACGCGTGGCGTAGAGGGTATCTTGCGCCCGCTCAATGCCATCGGTGTGCCCGGGCACGAGATCGCCATGATCGGCAACATCGGTCTGCGCTTCCTGCCGATCTTGGGGGAGCAACTGGAATCGATCCTGCAGGCGCAAGCGTCGCGGGGCGTCAACCGGGGATCGCAAGGGCGCTGGCGCGTGGCCCAAAATGCACGCCAACTGGCCAACACGGTTGTGCCCCTGTTTGTCGATGCTTTTCGTCGATCGGAAGAGATGATCCTGGCCATGCAAGCGCGATGTTACCGGGGAGGGAAGAACCGCACCTATCTCGTAGCGTTCTCGCCCCGAGCAAACGACTATGTGGCCGCAATCGCTGCAATCGTGTTGCTGGCCATCGTCATTGGCCTCCAGTTCGCTGGGCTACCCTAAGCTGGATCATGACGTGTGATCCATCGCCTTTTCACATACTGACCTACCGCGGAGGAGGGATTATGAAAGCAAGCGATCGAGGAATTCGCCGCATCGTCACGGCCGGGCTGTTGCTGGCTATCACCCTGTTGCTCACCTTTACAAACGTGGCCTTTATTCCCTTGCCCACACCCGCTGGAAGCGCCACCATTGGCCATATTCCGGCGATCATCGGTGGCATTCTTGAGGGTCCCCTGGTAGGTCTGATTGTGGGCCTCGGCTTTGGCTTTGGCTGCCTGATGAACCCCATCGTCACAGCCGTGACCAACGATCCATTGGTAATCGTGCTGCCCCGCCTTTTTATTGGTGTCGTCGCCGCATGGGCCTTTGTGATGCTACGTCGCGCGAACAAGACGGTGCTCGCCATCATGCTCGCTTTATTGGTATTTCTTTTACTTTACTATAGCTATCAAGTTGCCGCCCAGACGCTCTGGCTGGGCATACTGATCGCGATCTTGAGCGTCGCGGCAGGTGTATTCATCTTTCGTTGGGCGCGCGGCGAGCAGATCACCGTGATCAGCCTGGCTGTCGCCGGTGCGCTCGGCTCCCTGGCAAACACCGTCCTGGTTCTATCCGCGGCCGTGTGGCGCAAGGTGCCCGGCATCGGGCCCGAGGTCGCTTTGGGCGTTGGCCTGACCCAGGGGATACCGGAGGCCGTCATCTCTGCGATCGTCGTCGTGGCCATTGTGACAGCGCTTCGCCAAATCGGCAAGAGGCGCCGGGGGTCACGACTGTAGGCTGGCTTGGGCGGCCACCGTGGTCGCCAAACCAAAGAGATGGCCAAAAACCATCGAGGAGGTCTAGCATGTTATTGTGTGTCGACATTGGCAATACCAATATCACCATGGGGCTCTATCGGCGCGATGAACCTCATCGCGCCGACGGTGATCTGCTCACGCACTGGCGCATCAACACCGACCATCACCGCATGCCCGACGAGTACGGCATGGTGCTGATCAGTTTACTGGCCCATAGCGGCTTTGGCCCATCCGATATCGATGGGGTCATCATCGCCAGCGTGGTGCCGCCACTGACCAATACCTTTGAGGAGATGGCCAGGGATTACCTGAATAGTGAGCCCTTGATCGTGGGCAACGGCATCAAGACCGGCGGCGAAGTGCTGGCGGAAATCGACGAGATGCCTC
>CAYQDH010000299.1:0-6956 GCA_964416075.1 uncultured Anaerolineales bacterium
ACCTGCACGGCGGCATCACGCCGTGGATCAGCGATGGCACGCCGCACCAGTGGATCACCCCGGCGAACGAGAACACCCCCTACCCGCAGGGCGTCAGTGTGTCGCCTGTGCCGGATATGGGTGACTCGGGCGCCCCGAATGATGGCGAGATGACCTTTTACTACACCAACCAGCAGAGCGCCCGGTTGATGTTCTACCACGACCATGCCTGGGGCATCACCCGCCTGAACGTCTATGCGGGCGAGGCCGCACCGTACATCATCACGGATGCGACGGAGCAGGCCTTGGTGGGCGGCGGGCTCATCCCCGGCGCCGATGCCACGATCCCATTGGTCGTGCAAGACAAGACCTTTGTGCCCAGCGAGGCGCAGTTGGCCGTGTCCGACGAAACGTGGGATGTGGAACACTGGGGCGGCCCCGGAAGCTTGTGGCTGCCGCACGTCTATTCGCCAGCGCAGAATCCCGGCGACGCCTCGGGCGTCAACCAGTTCGGCCGTTGGGCCTATGGGCCCTGGTTCTGGCCACCCACGAGCGGCATCGAGTATGGGCCCATCGATAATCCCTACTACGACCCGGCGTGCGATCCCGACGTCCAGTGGTGCGAGCCGCCCTTGATTCCCGGCGTTCCCTATAACTCCATGGGCATGGAAGCCTTTATGGACACGCCGGTCGTCAACGGCACGGCTTACCCGACACTGACCGTGGACCCCAAGGCCTACCGCTTCCGCGTCCTGAACGCGGCCAACGACCGATTCTTCAACCTGTCGCTATACCAGGCCGTGGATGCCAACGGGAATCTGTGTGACCTGAGCACTAACCCGAACCCGGTGCCCGAGAGCACGGGTGTCACGTGCACTGAGGTTGCCTTGAACCCGGCCGAGGTAGCGGCGGCTCTGGAGGATGCGACGATCTTCCCAACTCCGTTGCCTGGCACCGAGGGACCGGACTGGGTCGCGATCGGCACCGAGGGCGGCTTCCTGCCTTCACCGGTCGTCATCCCGGCCCATCCGACCACCTGGGTCAACGACCCCACGGTGTTCAACGCCGGCAACGTCGACCAGCACTCGCTGCTGACCGCACCGGCCGAGCGGCATGATGTGATCGTCGACTTTTCCGCCTATGCGGGGCAGACGCTGATCCTGTACAACGACGCGCCTGCGGCCTTCCCGGCCAGGGACCCGCGCTACGACTACTACACGGGCGACGGCGACTACCGAGACACCGGCGGCACGCCCCCAACCCTTCCCGGCTATGGGCCCAACACCCGTACTGTCATGCAGATCAAGGTGGCGGCCGCTGCTCCTGCTCCGGCCTTCGACCTGGGTGCGCTCGAGACCGCCTTCTTGGCGACGAGTCTGGGTGGCCAGGGCGTGTTCGAGAATGGGCAACACCCGATCGTCGTGGGTCAGGGCGAGTACAACTCGGCCTACGGTACCGCGTTCCAGTTCAACGGCCCGCGTAACGGCACTGTGCAGATCTACGATACTTCGCTGACGTTCGCCACCCTGGCGGGCCCCGAACTGACGATAAACCTCAAGCCCAAGATGATCCAGGACGAGATGGGCGAGGCCTTTGAGCACGAGTACGGACGCATGAGCGGCTTTCTGGGGGTGGAGACACCCAACGCTCAGGCGGGCTTGCAGAACATGATCCTGCACGGGTACGTCTACCCGCCGGACGAAGTCCTCGACGGTATCGAACTGCCGCCGGGCGTGGAATTGGAGCCTATCGCCTCAGCAGACGATGGCACACAGATCTGGAAGTTCACCCATAACGGCGTGGATACGCATCCCATCCACTTTCACCTGTACGATGTGCAGCTGCTGAACCGGGTTGGCTGGGACGGGATCATCCGCAAGCCCGACGCTAACGAGTTGGGCTGGAAGGACACGGTCCGAATCAGCCCGCTGGAGGACACCATCGTGGCCCTGCGGCCACTCATCCCCCAGATCCCCGCGGAGTGGGGCGGCTTACCCAACAGCATCCGTCTCCTCGACCCGTCGATGCCCGAAGGCGTGTATCTGGAGGGCGCCAACACCACACAGCGCGAGGCGCTCGGGTTGCCGCTCTTTGCCTTCAACCCTGACGGCGAGCCGGTCGATATCACCAACCACTATGTGAACTTTGGCTGGGAGTACGTGTATCACTGCCACATCCTCAGCCATGAGGAGATGGACATGATGCACGCCCAGGTGGTTGGCGTGGCCCCGGCGGCGCCGACTTTTATCAGTGCGCTTGCCTCCGGAAACGGAAACCAGCGAAGGTACACCGTGACCTGGACGGACAACTCGAAGAACGAGACCGCTTTTGTCATCGAGCGCTCCTCCAGCCCCACCGGACCGTGGAGCATCCTGGCCACGGTGCCATCCGACCCGTTGACCGTTGGGCCGGGGACGGGCACACGGACCTACGAAGACAGGACCAGGGACACGTTCTACTATCAGGTGTACGCCATCAACGTGGTGGGGGATACCTGGGATTACTCCAATCCGGCCTTCAACGAGATCCCGCCCGGCGGCGGATGGCCGACGCTGACGCTCAGCTCGAGGGATGAGACGGCAGGCCCCATCGACGTGGTAGCCGCCCCCAGCAACCTTGCAGGGAGCGCCGTCGTCAAGAACAAAAAGACCGCGACGGTTACCCTGAACTGGACGGATAACTCGGCGAACGAGACCGGTTTCCTGATCCAACGGGCCTACGACGCCAACTTTACGTCCGGCGTAGTCAACGCCACCGTAGTGGGTGACGTGACCACGTTCAGCCAGGCTGTGGCGCGCGGCACCACCTTCTACTATAGGGTTCATGCCTTCAACGACACGACCCAGTCGGGGTGGTCGAACACGGCCACAGTAGCCACACCGTAGCCTACGGCCAAGTAACACAATCGGGGGAGGGAGCGATCCCTCCCCCGATGCCTGCTTATGGCTACATCATCGTGTCACAGGAGGGTGTCTCTCCGGCTGGGCCTTTCTTGTGGCAACGTATGAAGTGGGGACTAGATGAGATACAAAGGGATAATGCTTGCTGCTCTGACCTTACTCTTGGTCACGGCAGTCACCGGAATCTCTGCCTCTGCCCCTGAGGCAAAAGGGCTCTTGCAAGGGGCGCCTGCCTGGCAACAGGTCAACAGCAACGGTTTTGGCGATCCACAGACCGTTGAGGTGAGCGCGCTACAGGCATTTGATGGTCGCCTCTATGCCGGCACTACAAACTCGGCTGTTGGGGCACGCATCTTTCGCTCTCAAGATGGCGTTACATGGACCCCCGTCACCCAACCCGGCTTTGGCATCGCGCACGACATCGCGCCGCCCTCCATCCTCGATCTGGCCGTTTTCGATGGGCGACTCTACGCCAGTACGGGCCGCGGCGATGGCCCGGGCCAGATATGGCGTACGCTGGACGGGGTGAACTGGGCGCCGATGGTCATCTCTGGTTTCTCTGACCCCGATATCGTCGATATCACAGCCCTCGCCGTCTACGATGGCGTGCTATACGCGGGAGCCACCAACCTGATCAGCGGCGCGCAGATCTGGCGCAGCTTCAATGGGGATAGCAACAGTTGGACGCGAGTCGCTCCGGCGACGCCGGGAACGGCTGCTGCCAGCATCACCGGGCTGGCCGTGTTCGATGGGGCGCTGTACGCCACCGTAGAGTCCGACGGGCCAGCTCAGATCTGGCGCACCTATGGCGGCGACTGGACGACGGTGGTGAGCGATGGCTTTGGCAGTAACCCTGCCACCTCGATCGGCGGCTTAGCCGAGTTCGGGGGCTATCTGTACGTTGGCGCCGGGAATGCGACGCATGGCGCACAGCTCTGGCGCAGCAACGATGGAGTGAGTTGGGAGCCGACGATCCCCCCGGCCTTCGGAGACTCGAACAATCGACGGATCGAGATGCTGTTCGTCTTTCAGAACCAACTCTATGTCAGCGTGAGAAACGAGCGGACGGGGATGGAGATCTGGCGCTCGGCGGATGGCGCAGACTGGCAGCGGGCCAATGAAGATGGCTTTGGCGATGGCAACAACGCTGGCTCCAACGGGAGTAATGCCACCACGGATTTCCTGGGCCACCTCTATGTGGGCGCCTCGAATCCGGCAGGCGGCGAGGTGTGGCGGATGCTGCCGGGGCAGCTACAGCACGTCCGTCTTCCCCTCGTATTGCGCTAGCCGCGACATGGGCGCGGCGGTAGATGTAATCGGAGTTCGCCCGGGCGTTCCATCGCCCCCATAGCGTTCGAGAAAGAGGAGGTCTCAGGTGAAGCAGCTAGCAGTGTCCATTCTGATCGCGATCGCACTTGTGGCCATTGTCGCTGTCACTGTGGACAGGCCACTGCCCGTGGCGGCCCAGGCGCCCGTCGCGTCCCTGACCGACGAAGAGGCGCTGGGAAAAGCGCTCTTCTTCGACGAGGCTCTGTCGGCCAATGGCAAGCAGTCGTGCGCCTCGTGCCACGGCCCCGAGGTCGGCTATACCGGTCCGGACGGGGCCGTGAATGCGGGTGGCGCCGTGTACGAGGGCGCCATCGCGCATCGCTTTGGCAACCGCAAGCCCCCGACGTCCGCCTATGCCGGCGACAGCCCGGCGCTCTACTACGACGAAGCGGACGAAGGCTGGTTCGGCGGCATGTTCTGGGATGGGCGCGCCACGGGGGCCGTCCTCGGCGATCCGCTGGCCGAGCAGGCTCAGGGGCCTTACCTCAATCCCCTCGAACAAGGCATCCCCAATGCCCAGGTCCTCTGCGTCAAGGTCAAGCAGTCAGACTATGCCGAGCTCTTTGAGCAGGTGTGGGGCGCTGGCTCGCTGAACTGCGCCAAGGACGTGGAGGGCGTGTACGAGAAGATCGGGCGCTCGGTGGCTGCCTACGAGCGGACCGCAGAGGTCAACCCCTTCACCTCCAAGTTCGACCTGTTCTGGGATAACGCTACGGCCGCGGGCAAGGACGTCACCCAGATCAAGTGTGGGATGGGCGGTGGTGGTGGCGGCATGGGTGGCGGCGGGATGGGCGGCGCCCAGGGCTGCCCGGGCGGCGGCACAGACCCCAATCGCTGGACGATGTTCCGCAACTTTGGGCTCACCGACGCCGAGCTGCAGGGGCTGGCGGTGTTCAACGATCCCAATCGCGCAAACTGCTCCTCCTGCCACACGCTGGAAGCGGGTCCGGACGGTTACCCGCTGTTCACGGACTATGGCTACGACAACCTGGGCATCCCCAAGAACCCAGCCAATCCCTTCTACAGCATGCCCGCGACGTGGAACCCGGACGGCGAGGATTGGGTGGACTATGGCCTGGGAGGCTATCTGAAGAGCGCCGGATTTCCACCGGAAGTGTATGAGCCCGAGATGGGCAGGATGAAGGTGCCCACGCTGCGTAACGTGGACAAGCGGCCCGGCGAGGGCCTATTGAAGGCCTACGGCCACAATGGCTACTTTAAATCGCTGGAGGACATCGTCTTCTTCTACCACTGGCGTGCCGCGATGGATGGCGGCATGGGTGGTGGTATGGGTGGTGGCGATTGCGGCGGGATGGGTCCCGGTGATTGTGAGAACATGGCTACCATGTTCCCGCCTCCCGAAGTGGATGAAAACCGCACTACCTTGGATATGTTCCCGCGGCCGCAGGTAAACAATATCGTGGCCTTCCTCAGGACGCTCTCAGACGGGTATTACCAGAAATAGCGAGCTACAAGCGTCACCGTTGGCCCCGCAGAGCCAACCGCAGGCCTATTCGACAAAAAGCCTCACCCTCATAGAATGAATCGAGTGTCGATCATTCTGTGGGGGTGACGGGCTATGGCTGGATCGGTCTCGGCGGAAGCGGGCTTGGACGCATCGTGGAAGCGTACCATCCTGGGCGTGACCGTGGGCCACGCGCTGCACGATGCCTGGTACGGCGTGGCGCCGGTGCTCCTGGCCACACTGAGCGCATCGATGGGGCTATCCAACTCGGATATCGGGCTCATGCTGCTCCTCTACCAGGGGCTCTCCTCTCTCACCCAACCCTTGTTCGGCCGGCTCGCCGTGGCTTCCATTCTGTGGACCACCACCATGTTCTCGGCGATCCTCTTTGCCCCATCGAAGCTGGTGCTGGGTATCTTGATCACCACCGCGGGGTTCGGTTCCGGGGCCTGGCATCCCCAGGCCACCACCAACGCCACCGTGGCGGGGGGCAAGCACTGGGGCGCCACGGCCGCGTCGGTCTTTTTCCAGGGGGGCATGCTCGGGTCGGCGCTGTTGGGCGCTGCGCTGGGCGGGTACCTGTTGAGCAACTATGGCCGGCAGGCGCTTCTGGTGATCTCTGCCATCGCTGTGCTGGGTACTCTGGTCATCGTCAGGCCCAACGTGCCCCGGTGGCTGCTCGTGGCGGACAAGGCCGAAGGAAGCGCCGCACGCGAGACGCATGATACCACTCGCACCTTCTTCTGGGTCATCCTGGCCTTTCTGCTCCTGGGCACCGCGCTGAAGGCCATGACCAGCCAGTCCCTCACCGCCTATGTGCCCAAGCAGCAGCAGGACCTGGGCGTCTCTGCCGCGAGCTATGGCCTGCTGATGTCGGCCTTTATGATCGCGGGCGCGGTGGGCGGGGTCCTGGGGTCCTTTGGTGCGGACAGGCTGGGGATTCGCGGCGTGCTGTTCGCGTCGTTGGTGTCGGCGGGGCTGCTCCTCTTTGGCTACAGCCGGCTGACGGGCCTGGGCAGCTACCTCTTTCTCGTTCTGGCGGGCTTTTTTCTGGGGCCGTCGCACACCCTCTTTGTGGTGGCGGGGCAGAGGCTTTTCCCCAGCAGGATGGCCATGATCTCCGGCGTCTTTCTGGGCTTTACCTTCTTCAGCGGCGCGGGGGGCACCTGGGCGCTCGGGCTGCTGGCCGATCGCTTCGGCCTGAACGCCGTATTGGCCGTGCTGCCCTGGGTCCTTCTCGTGGCAGCAGCCTTGGCTCTCGTCGGGGCGCGCCGCCCCGCGCA
>CAYQDH010000300.1:0-6939 GCA_964416075.1 uncultured Anaerolineales bacterium
CCTTCACTTCCGATCGCGACGGCAACGCCGAGATCTATGTTATCGACGCCGACGGCTCTAACCCGCGTAACCTGACGCGCCAGGGAGCTTTGGACGTGCGCCCCGCCTGGTCGCCGGATCGAAGCAAGATCGCCTTTGTGTCCGATCGCCAGGGCAACCCCCAGATCTATGTCATGGGCGCGGATGGCTCCAACCCGCAGCGCCTCACGTCGGCCGCGCCCTATAACGGCTGGCCCGCCTGGTCGCCGAATGGCCAGAGGATTGCCTTTATGTCCGCGCGCGACGGCGACTGCGAGATCTATGTGATGAACGCCGACGGCTCCAACCAGGTGAACCTGACGCACAACGAGGCCTATGACCAAATGCCCACATGGTCGCCGGATGGGCGGCGCATCGCCTTTATGTCCGATCGCGGCGGCAACTATGAGATCTGGGTGATGGACGCCGACGGCGCCAACCCCACCAACCTGACGCAGAACGAAGCCTATGACCAGTACCCGGCCTGGTCGCCGGACGGAAGCAAGATCGCCTTTATGTCCGATCGCGACGGCGGTTGCGAGATCTGGGTCATGGACGCCGATGGCTCCGACCCCGTCAATCTGACGCAAAGCGGGGCCTATAATATCAACCCTGTGTGGTCGCCGGATGGGAGCAGGATCGCCTTTGCCTCCACGCGCGACGGCAACCCAGAGATCTATGTGATGGACGCCGATGGCGCCAACCCCACCAACCTGACGCAGAACGAGGCGGAGGACTGGAACCCCGCCTGGTAGCGGCCAAGTGAAAAATCTACGTCTAGATGATATAATGGGCGGGCAGATCACGATTGGTATGGAGGGGTTCATGATTCCTATGGAACTCACCGGCAAGGTGGCCATCGTCACTGGCGCCGGGATCGGCATCGGCAGGGCCATCGCGTTGCGCATGGCCGAGGCGGGCGCCACCGTCGTCGGCTGCCAGCGCAGCTTGGACACTGGGAAGCAGCTCCAGGAGGAGCTGCAGGGGCGCTACGGCCGGGGCAAGTTCGTGCCCTGCGACATCTCGGTGGAGGAGGATGTGCGGCGCCTGATCTCGGGCACGGTCGAAGAGTACGGGCGGCTGGATATCCTGGTAAACAATGCGGGGCGGAATTGGGTCAAGTCCACCCTGGAGATGACCATGGCCGATTGGGACGCCATGATGGGGGTGGACCTGCGCGGCACGTTCATGTGCTGCCGCTATGCGCTGGAGCCCATGCTCAAGCAGGGAAGCGGAAGCATCGTCAACATCGCCACGGTGCACACGGCGGCCTGCATCCCCGGCGCCGCGCCCTACGATGCGGCCAAGTGGGGCATGGTGGGCCTCACCAAGAGCTTGGCCATCGAGTTCGCATCACAGGGCATCCGCATCAACGCCGTCAGCCCCGGCCTGATCGACACCCAGATCTGGCAGGACGTGCTGGCCGCCGCCCCCGACCGGGAAGCGAGCATGCGCTACTGGCGCTCGCAGATACCCATCGGCCGCCCGGGCCAACCGGAAGAGATCGCCGATATCTGCGTGTTCCTGTGCACCGACATGGCATCCTATTTCGTGGGGGCCAATATCTATGTCGATGGAGGGATGACCTCCTCGCTGGTGGGCGACGACCCGTCGGTGCGAGCTTCTGTGTCGGAGCGATAGCCCCGGGCAGGAAGCGTTACGCGGCCAGGGTGGCGAGAGGCTGTAGGGAGGTAATGGGCACCGTCTCCGAGATCGAGGGGGTGTAACTGGAGAGGTAGAGAAAGTCGCTCACCGCTCGATTGTATCACCAACTCGTCAAATCGTCGAAAAGATACGCCGCAACAAGAACTTGAGGAGACTAGACCATGATCGATCTACCGGAGACTATTCGCCAACTCGACAGCCAGGGCGAGGCCATCCGCGCCCTGGCGCAGACCTTCACGGAAGAGCAGGCGGGGTGGAAACCTGATGCCGATACCTGGTCGCTGAAAGAGGTGATGGAACACCTGTACAACGAGGAGCGGCTGGACTTTCGCCGCCACCTGAAAGGGATGTTCGGCGAGCCCAAACCGCCCGCCCAGCGGATCGAGGTAGAGAGCGCCCGCCAGGGCCTGGAGGGCTTTATGGCGGAGCGCCAGGCCTCCCTGGCCTACCTCGCGGCGCTGCGCGAGCCCGATTGGGGCGTGCGCAAGGAGTTTCGCTTTGGCCCCAGCGAGACGATGACCCTCAGCACGGGGGATATGCTCGTCTCCTGGGTGGAGCACGATATCCTGCACCTGCGCCAGATCGTGGAGCTGATGCACGCCTGCAACGCCCGGGAGGCGTCGGCGGACGCGGTGACGTACGCGGGGGGGTGGTAGCGCCCGATCGCGTGGCGGCACGGCTGGAAAGCCCGGATGGAAATGAAAACGTGCCTGGCGAGTGGCATACCCGCCAGGCACGCTTGCCGCGCCAATGCTAGGTTTAGGCGACTTGGTAGATCGCGGGATGATAGCGGGGAGCCGGGATGGGTTTGCCTGCCACCTTGGCTGCCTGGAGCCATGCTATCTTGGCGATCAACACTTGCTGCAATGCCTCCTCGGGTGTCGCGCCAAAGGCGGAACAGTGCTTCAGATCGGGGATATCGGCAATATATCCCTCGTCTTCTTCGCTATAAAACACGTTGATGTGATAGTCCTTCATTCCTCGTCCTCCAATCGGAGGTTATAGCGCTCGATCAAGGCCAGCAGTTGCTTGATCTGGTACGGCTTGGCTTGCCCGCCTACGTTCTGTAGGTTGACGAGCTCAGGCACGGCTGGATGTATAAAGATGTGGTGACTGCCACTCACCCGCGACAACTGAAAGCCAAAGGCTTCGGCACACGCCACCAATTCCTCGAAACGGATGTTCTTGGAGCCAGAAAGAAGCCTCTGAAGAAGCCGCCGTTTTCTTACCATGTAGCTCCAGGGCGTCTCAGTGATGTGTTACGTCTATTGTACTCGACGAATGGCCATGCCGCAAACCTTCGCCCCATGTCCGGGAATTGGGCACGGAGGCGTTGATTCAACTTGGTGCAGGACCTATAATGGGCGCTGCCTTGATTCCTTGGCGAAAGGAAGGTCTCTCATGCCCAAACGCCCCCATATCCTCATCTTTAACCCCGACCAATGGCGCCACGACGTGCTCGGCCACATGGGGAACCACGCTGCGCTAACGCCGAACCTCGACGCCCTGGTGGCGCGCGACGCGGTCTCCTTTTCGCACGCCTTTTGCCAGAACACCGTGTGCACCCCCAGTCGCTGCTCCTTCATGAGCGGGTGGTATCCGCACGTGCGCGGCCACCGCACCATGTTCCACATGATGCGCCCCGACGAGCCGGTGCTGCTGCGCACGCTGAAGGAGGAGGGATATTATGTCTGGTGGGGCGGCAAGAACGACCTGGTGCCCGGGCAAGGGGGGTACGATGCCTATTGCACGGTCAAGTACAATCCGGACAAGCCGCCGCGGCCGATGTGGACGAACGATCAGCAGCAGAGCTGGCGTGGGGCTCCCGAGAGCGACACCTATTACTCGTTCTACGTGGGCCGCTTGCCAACGCCGGACGAGGAGCCGTACTATGACGGCGACTGGGCCAACGTGCTGGGCGCTGTCGAGCTGATCGAGAACTATGCGGGGGAGCAGCCGCTATGCATCTATCTGCCGCTCACCTATCCCCACCCGCCCTACGCCGTGGAGGATCCCTGGTACAGCATGATCGACCGCTGCGCCCTGCCCGCGCGCCTGCCCACGCCCGAGGGCTGGCGGGGCAAACCCAGCCTGCTCAAGGGGATCTGGGAGCGGCAACGCATGCAGGGCTGGAGCGAGGAGCGCTGGACCGAGCTGCGGGCCACCTACTATGGCATGTGCGCGCGGGTGGATCACCAGCTCGGGCTGTTGGTGGGGGCGCTGCGGCGGGCGGGGCTCTACGACGATACGGCCCTCTTTTTCTTCACCGACCACGGGGATTTTACGGGCGATTACGGCCTGGTGGAAAAGACGCAGAACACCTTCGAGGATTGCCTCTCACGGGTGCCGTTCATCATCAAACCGCCGGCCTGGGCGCCGGTGCGCCCGCGGGTGAGCGACGCCCTGGTGGAGCTGATCGACTTTCCCGCCACCGTGGAGGCGCTGGCCGGGATCACCCCGCGGCATACGCACTTTGGGCGCTCGCTCTTGCCCCTGTTGGCGGGGGAAACGGAGGCGCACCGGGGCGCCGTCTTTTGCGAGGGGGGCCGCCTGCACGGGGAGCGCCATTGCATGGAGTTGGAGAGCGCCGACAGCCAGGTGCCCACGGGCCTCTACTGGCCGCGGGTCAACCTGCAGACCAGCGAGGGCCCCGAGCACACCAAGGCGGCCATGTGCCGCACGCGCGACTATAAATACGTGCGGCGCCTGTACGAGCAGGATGAGCTCTACGAACTTCGCGCCGACCCCGGCGAGCTGCACAACCGCATCGACGACCCGGCGCTGGCCGGTGTGCTGGCGGAGTTGAAGGAGCGGATGCTCACCTTCTTCCTGGAGACGGGCGACGTCGTGCCCCACGACACCGACCGGCGCCGCTAAAAGAAGCAACCAGGGGTTCGCCGCACACCTGCTCCTGTACGGCGAGCCTCCGGCTTGTCCGCGCCCGAAACGGGTCGCCCTTACTGTGCGGCCATCACCTTGCGGTAGACTATCTGGTCATCCTGCACCTCGATCCGTGTGAAGCCGCACTTCTGTTCGTAAAAGTGGTGGTTCTTGGTGGCCCAAATGGGCGTGTCGAGCTGCCAACTCGTGGCAGGATAGGTCGACTCGATCCACTTCCACATCCGCGTCCCCACGCCGTGATCCTGGTAGGCCGGGTCCACAAAGATGGTCCCCAGGCTGTTGTGGCCGTTCGGGAACACCCACACGATGAGCCCGCCGACGATCTGCCCAGCAGCCTCCACCTTGTAGCCGGTGGATTCCACGAAATCGAACACCCAATGCCGCAGGAACTCGCCGGTGTCATAGCCTGGCGGGCCGCCGCGCTCCACCCCCAGGTGTTTCCGCGAGTCTTCGTCAAAGGCGCGGGTCATCACCGCCGTTAGCGCCGGGATGTCGTCGAACGTCATCTCCACAAAGGACAGCTCCAGTTCATCGCCGGACATGGTCCATACCTCCGTTGCTGAGGATGATTGCGGGCGCATGATGCGCCCACGGCGATATGCTAAGCCGGTTGGCACGCGGCACCAAATTGGCGGCGACCTCCACTTGTAGCCTGGTCGCTCACCCCGTATACTACACAGACCGCGGCGCCGTAGACCGTTGCGTCCTTGGAGCGCGATAGGGATATCGAGCTACGGTCCTGCGGGGGGCGCGATAGGGATATCGAGCTACGGTCCTGCGGGGGCGCGATAGGGATATCGCGGCTACAGATTTTTTGGGCGCGGTTTCATGGCCGCATCTTTGGTTTGGCAACCTACATCTGGATTTGGGGAGTGAACGAATGAACAGTACACCGATTGGCATCAGCAAATGGGAGCTGGATACGCCGGCTCTTTGCCTGGATGCCGAAAAACTGGAGCGCAACATCGCCCACATGGCCGACTTTATGGCCGCCGGGCCGGTGCGCCTGCGCCCGCACTGCAAGACCCACAAATGCCCCACCATCGCCTGGATGCAGCTGCGTGCGGGCGCCATCGGCATCACCTGCGCCAAGCTGGGCGAGGCCGAGGTGATGGCCCGCGCCGGCATCCACGACCTGCTGATCGCCAACCAGATCATCGGCGCGGACAAGATCGCCCGCCTGGTGAACCTGGCCGGGTACAGCCGGGTGATGGTGGCGGTGGACGATGCCGATAACGCCGCCCAGCTCTCGGCGGCAGCCCAGCAAAAGGGTATCCGCCTGCGCGCCATCATCGAGGTGGATACGGGGATGGGTCGCTGCGGGGTGCCGGCTGGGCCGGCCTGTGTGGACCTGGCGCGCAAGATGGTGGCCCTGCCGGGCCTGCAATTCGAGGGGATCATGGGCTACGAGGGCCACGCGGTGATGATCCCGGACCTGAACGAGCGACGAGAGGTGACCGGGACGGCCCTGGACCAATTGCTGCACGCCCGCGACCTGCTGCAGCAGGACGGCATCGCGGTACCGATCGTCTCTGCGGGGGGCACGGGCACTTTTTCCATCACGGGGCGGCGCCAGGGGATCACCGAGATCCAGGCGGGCTCCTATGCCACGATGGATGTCAAGTACCAGGAGGCGGGGGGGGCCGACTTTGAGCTGGCCCTCAGCGTGGTGGCCCGGGTGATCAGCGTGCCCAACCCCGACCTGGCGGTCATCGACGCCGGGCACAAGACGCTGACCATCGAGTTCGGCCTGCCGCGGCTGGTCAAACCGGAGGGCTGGGCGATCGCCGGTTTCTCCGAAGAACACGCCAAGATCGTGCGGCACGGTGGGGCGCCCCTGCATCGCGGCGACCGGGTGGAGATCGTGCCTTCGCACGGCTGCACCACCATCAACCTGCACGACGCCTACCATGTCACGCGCAACGACATCCTGGAGGCCATGTGGCCCATCGCAGCGCGCGGGCAGATCCGCTAAAGCGGCAGGAGAAAGCCTCCCGCAGGCTCAGCTCGCCCGAAACGGGAGGGGACCTGCGGGAGGCTCGAGTGCGCGGCTCGTAGTGAGCCCCGTCAGGGGCGTTCTTCCAGGAGCGCGAGAGGAGGGCCTGGTTATGGCGGTAGACTATGCGTTGCAGGTGGAGCAGCGCCTGTGGGGCACCTTTGCGGAAGACCGAGAATACCTCTACGACCAGTATCAGCAGGTGCCCTATGACCCGGAGACGGGCGAGTCGCTGGCGGAGCTGGAGCGGGCGATGGCGCAACTGTTGGCCGAGCACGCCACAGAGCCCCACGTCCTGCTCAAGGCGAGGGCCATGCGCCTGCTCCTCACTCGCGCGCAGATTTATGTCGATCCACGGG
>CAYQDH010000301.1:0-6937 GCA_964416075.1 uncultured Anaerolineales bacterium
GGTAACCAGTGCCCCCGCGGGTTCAGGCTCCCCGGTCGCACGTGGGTGATCTCTGAGCCCAGCCAACGCGTGAGACGGCAGGTGTAGCGCAGCGCGCGGACCCCTTGCCGGCGGCGCCCCTCGTCCGGGTCGACGAGGCTCTCATAGAGGGGGTTGGCGTGGGCTACTCGCACGCCCGCCCCAGCCAACACCTCGCGGATGCGCACCATCTCCGTCTCGGTGCAACCCAAGGGGTCCTGGATGACCACGCTGACCCCTGTAAAGCCCGTCTCGCGAATGCGCCGCGCTACCTCTCCATCGACTGTGCGCAGATCGAGCGGGAACATCCCTGCTACGCCTAGCCTCATCTTGTTTCCTCCGACGTGTCGCTGTCGTCGCGATTCCTGAATAGCGCTCCGTTGAGCGTGTGGACAAGGGCCGGAGCAAAGAGGAACCTCCGCTACATGCCCAGGATCGGCCGTAATGTCTCGGTTTGTTGCACGCTCTCCACCAGGATGAGCAGATACAGCCCCCGTGGATCCAGGGCGTCCCTCAGCAGGCGAGCCTCGTCCGGCGTGAAAGAACCTCGGATCAGCAGTGAGCGCCCGGCATCCTGGACCCGGCGGAAATACGGGACCATCTTTTCCAAGGGCGGCCCCAAGGCATCGTTGTTGATCTCCAGGCAGCGCAGCTCCTCGATTTCCAGAAAGGCATCGAGCAAGAACATGGAAGTCGAGTGCAGATGGATGAACGCATTGGCATAGCTGGATGCCAGGTAGCGGTCCACGGGCTGCAGAAAACGGCGATACAGCGCCGGAGAGTATACCGCCGAAGCATCCTCTTGCATGCGGACGATCGATCCTGGCGCCCAGAGCTGGTACATGCCATCGAAATACCCGCCCTGCCAGAGGGGCAGTCGCGCCCAGAGCGCATCCGTGATCTGCTTGAATATCTCGGCGCAGTGCCACAGCAGGGCCTGCGCGCGCTCGGGCTCGGTTAGCAGGTCCAGGATACTTTGGGTGTGGCCGCGCAGCTCGCCCATGATGTCGCAAGGGCCAAAGAGCGCGCCATGGCTCACGGGGGAACGGCACTTGGCATGCTCCGCCAAGGCCTCTGCAAAAGCCATGTATTGGCGATACCAGGGGTGTTCCGCATCCAGCCGCAAGCGCTCCAGCTCGTCCCAGGGGAGGCTGCGCTCCTCTCCCAGGATATTCCCCGGCAAGATCCGCAGCCGCGCACCGAGCATCCCCGAGAGCCAGGGGATCACCGCTGCGGCGGGGGCGTCGCCGCGGATGATGTCGTCGTCGAGGATCTCGCCCTCGCGCAGCAGGCGCTCCTCGTCGGCCAGAAAGGCGGCGGGGTCCACCATCTCCGGCGTCAGATAGTCGGCGCCCTCCCAGGCTTGGGTGGCGGCGTATTCGTCCATGGGAAACCAGCCGCGCAGGGTAAAGCCAACCAGCGGCCGAGACACGTCAGCCCGGTCCCAGAATGCACGATACCGTGCAAGCTTGGCCGGATCGTTCCCAAACGCTATGCCGGGCATCTATTCCTCCTGATCATGGTATTGGGCGGACGCACCACTTTACGCACAGGGAGAGGCTAACGGTAGCCCGCCGCGCTAAGGGCCCCGACCTGGGCGACGTTCTTGGCATCGATCAGCGTGGCGCCCGCGTCGATATTCGCGGGCCTGATCCCATAGCGACGCCATAGCGCCAGTTGCACGACGGGGTAAAAGCCCTGGATATAGGGCTGCTGCTCGATGGTAAAGGCCAGGATACGGCTCTCGATGAGGCGCAGGATGGTGGGCGAGAGGTCGTAGCCGGCGACGAGGATGTGGCGGTCCGGGAAGGAACGTTCCACGGCCAGGCCCGCGCCCTCTGAATCCGCTTGCCCGCTGCAGAGCACCGCACTGATCCGCTGGTCGTCCCGCAAAGCTGCGCCGATGGCGCTCGCGGCGCCCTCGACCGTCGTGCCCGTGGTGAGCATGCGCCACGAGACGTCGCGCGGCCCCAGGACCTCTTGCGCGCCACGCACGCGGTCGTCGAGGGCCGAGATGCCCTCGGAGTGGACGGTCATCAGCACCCGCGCTCCGGGGGGCAACCGGTCCGCGACATGCCGGCCAAAAGCCAGGCCCGCCTGGTAGCAATCCTGGCGCACGGAGGTCAGGCGGCCGCCCAGGCCCGCGGTGGCGTCCACATTAAAGGCCACCACGGGGATGCGCTCCAGCGCCTCGAGGATCGCGGCGTTCAGCGTAGTGGGGTGAGGGATACTCAACGCCAGGCCGTCGACCCCTTGGGCCAGCGCGCGCCGGATGAGGGCCTCCTGCTCGGCCAGGTCGACGTCGGCGGTACCCTCGAAGGTACAGTCGGCGTCGAGCATGCGGGCGGCGTCCCGCATGCCGGTCTTGACCGGGCCGAAAAAGGCCTCTCCCACGCAAGGCGTGATAAAGGCGAATCGCAAGCGCCTCTGATCGACAATGGACATGCGTGCCACCTCCTCTTCGAATGCCCTACGGCACGGCCAGGCGCCGCGGACCACATTATAGCCAAGCGGATGTGACAGGGAAAGGCGCCGAACAGCCTGAGGAGACGGGGCTAGCTGCCCGTCGAGGTGTAGTGGCGCACGCCCACATGCCACACGCGCAAGGCAAGGGCCAGAAAGGCTACCCCCACCAGCGGGGACAATACCTGGAAGAGACGCGAGGAGCCCAGAGGGTCCTGGCGGCCGAGGATGGCGACCACCGGAAAGTAACTCACGCAAGCCAGGGGCACCACGAAGGTGAAGAAACGCTGGAACCAACGCCGGTAGACAGCCAGGGGATAGGACATGGATTGCACACCCCCGTAGCTGACGGTGTTGACGATCTCCAGGGATTCGGTCGTCCAGAAGGCGAGGGTGGCCTGCAAGACGATGATCCCATAGAACAGGCAAGCGCCGCCCAGGATGGTGAGCAGCGCCAGCCCCACGCGGCCCGGCGTCCAGGGGACATGGAGCGCAGCGGCGCCCCAGAGCAGGACGAAAACCCCTTGCGCCAGGCGGCCCACACGACGCAAAGTGAGCTCCTGCCCGGCCAACTGGAGGGCGGTGCTGCGCGGGCGGAGCAGCAAGCGGTCAAAGTCACCGGCTTTGACCATGCCGCCGAACAGGTCAAAGCCGCGCGAGGCCGCGTCGGAGAGGGCAAAGGCGATGTTGACCAGCCCATAGAAGATGGCCACTTCGGGCATGGTCCAGCCCTCTAGCGAGCCAAAGCGCTGAAAGAGCGCCCACACCGTGACAAACTCGATGCCGGTCACGAAAAAGTGGCCGAGCGAGAGCATGACGAAGGAGGCCTTGTATTGCATCTGCCCGCGCATGGAGATGCCCAGGTAGCGGAGGTAGAGATGTAGCGCGTTCCTTATTGTATCCAGCAAATGGGCCATGTCTTCAGCCTCCTTGGATGACCAGGCGGCGCGTGCCGCGGGCCAGGAGCCAGCGGCCCAGGAGCACCAGGGCCACCGTCCACGCGAGCTGTTGCGCAAACAGAGGAGGGGCCAGCTGGGGCGCGAGATGGCCTAGGTAGAGGCGGTAGGGGATGTCGACCAGGCCGCGAAAGGGCAGGGCGTTGAGCAGGGGCTGCATCCAGGCCGGGAAGAGGGGCAGCGGCACCAGCATCCCCGAAAAGACGAGTACCAGCACAGGGACGAGCTGCGAAACCCCCTCGCCCGAGAGGGTCCACAAGAGCGAGATGTTCATCAGGGTGGTGATGGCGCAGCCCAGCGCCAAGGCGCCCACCAGGGAAAGCGCGAAGGCGGCCGCGGAGGCGGGGGAAGGGGGCAGGGCCATACCCAGGAACGGGATGGCCACGGCCACGAGCGGCAGGGAGCGGAGCAGGGTGGGGGCCACGCGCCAGGCCAGGGCGCGGCAGTACCACAGGTTGTAGAGGTCGATGGGGCGCAACAGCTCATAGCCCACCGCGCCACTGCGCACCATGTCGCGCACGTCGCGGTCGACATTCCAGGGGAGCATGGCCAGCAAGGCCTGGCCCAGCCAGATGTAGGTGCGCACATCGGGGAAGCTCATCGGCTGTTCTGCGGAGCCGGCGCGGTAGAACGCTTCATAGACCTGCACAAAGATGAGCCCAAAGAAGAGCTGCGTGGCCATCCCGGCCAGAGCGGCAGCGCGGTATTGGAGCATCATGCGAAAGCGCGCGCCAAAGACCGCCAGGTAAGGGGCGAGCGGAGAGGCGCGCCCGGCCCGCAGGCCGGCCCTAGAGGCGCCCATCATTCGCCTCCCGGTAGAGACGGGCAATGGTCTCCTCGATGGGCGGGTGCTGGACCATCAGGTCGCGAATGGCGTGCCGGGCGCTGATCCTACCGATCAGCACGGCGGCGGAGACACGGCGGGGGTCGAAGCGCAAGTGCAGGCGCTGGCCGTCGCGCTGCACGACGGCGGCGTCGGGGTCGTCGAACCCGGCGGCGTTCTCTTGCAGGTCCACGATCATCTCGCGCTCGGGCGAGACGCGGGCACGCAAGTCGTCCAGCGCGCCATCGTAGAGGATGCACCCCTGGTTGATGAGCAGCACTCGGGAGCAGAGGGCCTCGATGTCGTCCATATCGTGGGTGGTGAGGATGACGGTGACCCCTCGCTCGCGATTCAAGCGGCGGAGGAAATCGCGCACGGCGAGCTTGGAGATGGCATCCAGCCCGATGGTGGGCTCGTCCAGGTAGAGCAAGGATGGGCTGTGCACCAGGGCGGCGGCCAGGTCGCAGCGCATCCTCTGCCCCAGGCTGAGCTGGCGCACGGGCACATCGAGGAAGGGCGCCAAGGCCAGGGTCTCGACCAGCTCGTCTCTCGCGCGCTGATAGTCGGCCTGGGGAACACGGTAGATGTCGCGGAGCAACTCGAACGACTCGACGACGGGCAGATCCCACCAGAGCTGCGTGCGCTGGCCAAAGACGACGCCGATCTGGCGCACGTTGGCCACGCGCTCCAACCAGGGCACGCGGCCCAGGACGCGGCATTCGCCGCCATCGGGGACCATGATGCCCGCGAGGATTTTGATGGTCGTGGATTTCCCGGCGCCGTTGGGGCCGATGTAGCCGACCAATTCGCCCGGCTCCATGCTAAAGGAGACGCCGTCGAGGGCGCGCACGAGGCGCGTGCGCCGGTTGACCAGGCCGCGCAGGGCCCCCCAGGCGCCCGCCTGGCGCTCGGCGACGCGAAAGGTCTTGGTGAGAGATTGGACCACGATGTGAGGCACTTGGCTACTCCTCAGACCCGCCGGGATGGAACATGATACCGAAGGCAAATTGGGTTCGTTTGGTAGAACTCGTGTTTGGTGAAGGCACGCTCATGTGTCACGACAGAGATTGCGAATTCTACCCCAGTCCTGGCCAGGAGGTGAAATGGGTTCGTTTGGCGAAAAGTCATGCTAGTCAAGCGTTATTTGTGGGTGGGCACGCGGCGCGGCGACGCGGCGGTGTTGCGTTGGTGCTGCTCGCGCGCCCACTCGGCGGAAAGCTCGACATAAGGCTGCCGACCGGGGTGCAGCCAGGGGATGCCTCCCTCCGGGAAGAGGAACCAGTCGTAACGCGAGACGATGTAGCCGCGGATGTAGGGCCGGGGCGCGTCGTCGGTGATATAGTTCACCACATAAAGGTCGCCGCTGGGCAGTTGCACCCACCCGGAGTAGCCACTGTCGGGGTGCAGGCTGCGGTCGTTATCGAGAAAGGCAAATCGGGCCTGGTGATAGTCGGTGCGGTAGTCGTCGGGGCGCGGCTCGGTGCGGCGCACGGCCTCTGCCGGGGTCTCGACATAGAGCGCCAGGCTTGTGGATACACCGGAGCAGAAACGATAGGTTACCGCGATCTCGCCCGAGCGCAGGCGCCCCACGGAGGGCCGGCCGCGGCAGGAGAGCATCTGGCTGCGGTACGCCTCCGACCACGTCCTTCCCCCGTCGGTGGAGAGGCTCTTCCAACCGGTGAGTCCCTCGCCATCCTCGCGCATGTAGCAAACCACGGCCCCATCGTCCATCTCGGCGAAATCGCCCTCGTTCAGGCGCAGGCCGGGCCGTCCGGGCACCAGGTGTGGCCCTTCCCAGGTGTGCCCCTGGTCCCCGGAGCGATAGACCACCTGTTCCTCGGTCAGCTCGGCGAGTGTGCCGCCGGGGCTGCGCTGCCTCGTTAGCCCCAGCAACAGGTCGCCGTTGGAAAGCTCTTTGAGCGAGGGGACGATACCGTCGCCTACGCCGGGGTCTTCCTGCCCTTCCCAGGTACGTCCGCTATCTCGGCTGCGGAAGAAGAGGTTGCGCACACCCGCCGTGCCCAGGCCCCCTTGCGCCGGTTCCAGGTCGATGACGAGCAGCAGGGTGCCATCGGAGAGGGCGGCAATGCGGGAGCAGTTCAGGCGCTCCTCACCCCGGTCCAGGTGTTTCTCCAGCAGCACCTGGCGCGGCAGCCAGCTATAGCCGCCATCCTCGCTGCGTCGCACGATAACCCGCGAGAAGGGCCACGGCGCATGGGCCATGCTCTCGCGATAGGTACACACCAGCGCGCCATCGGGCGCCCGCGCAACGTCCGCAAAGGCCTCGTAGACATCGTCGTCACGGGAGACGGTTAGCTTGTGCACGGGCTATCTCCTCGCTCACGGAATTGCCGGGCAAAGAATTGCCGGGCAAAGAATTGCCGGGCAGAGACGCGCCAGGCGGTCCGCTGCCAACTATCGAACAAGGGGCGACGCCTCGCTATCAAAGGGGTTCATGCGCACGGCCGTTCATGTTAGCTCACCACCGTCCGCGGGTCCAGCGCGTCGCGCAACCCATCTCCGACAAAGTTGATGGCCAACACGGTGATGAGGATCAGGAGGCCCGGAAAAATCCAGATCCAGGGGGCAGAATCGAGATAGCGCGTGGCGTCTTCGAGCATGTTGCCCCACGTTGCCGTGGGCGGGCGCACGCCCAGCCCCAGGAAGCTGATATATG
>CAYQDH010000302.1:0-3185 GCA_964416075.1 uncultured Anaerolineales bacterium
TGTGCCCGCGAACAAGAAATGGTATCGCAACCTGGTGGTTTCGCGCATTCTGGTAGAGATCCTGGAGGGGCTCAAGATGGAGTGGCCACCTCTCGAGCCTGAGGCCGAGGGGATAACCATAGAATAGGTGCGCGTTCTCAGGGGGACGCCACGCTTCCAGGATGATCTTGCGTGTCCCTCCTATAGAGACGCATAGAGCGAATCCAGCCGGGGCACAATGTTCCGCCAATCATAGTGTTCGAGCACAAACTCTCGGGCTGCTGCCCCCAGGGAGCGACCCAGAGAGGGGTTGCGAAGGAGTTCCACAGTGGCCCGGCCAAAGCTGGCCGCATCATCGGCGAACAGGGCGTGCTTTCCATGCGTCAGGCCGATCCCTTCCGAGCCGAGCGTCGTGGTTACTATGGGCAAACCTGCTGACATCGCTTCCAGGACCTTGAGGCGCGTGCCACCGCCGATGCGCAGCGGCGTTACATAGGCGTCAGCCCCCCCAAAGTAGGGCAGGATATCGGGCACATAACCGGTTACGGTAACCGTGTCATCCCGGTATAGCGCGGCCAAGCGGGAATGGGGGTTCTTGCCTACCACATACAGATGCGCATCCGGGATGTTTGCGTGAATGCGAGGCCACACGAACTGGTAGAACCATAGCATCGCGTCGACATTGGGCCGGAAATCCATCTTGCCTGTGAAGACGACGGCTGGGTGCTTGAGCCCCAGAGTATCAGCCAATTGAGGATGGTAGCGCTCCACATCCACACCGTTCGGCACCACGAGCGGCTCAAGGTCAGGGTAGAGACGTTGTAGTGCATGCTTGTCAGCCTCGGAAACGACGACGACCGCGTTCGCTTGCCGGCAGGCCTCTCGCTCGAACCGGGCCAGGCGTTCCCATTGCAGCAACGAGTAAAGCGCTGCTGGCCAGCGCCTGATGGCCCGTACATCGGTCTCGAAACTGCGCCGTTGTAGTAGGTACTCGGCATTGTGATCGTCCAGCACCACCGCGGGGGCCCTATCGCCCATCCAAGAGCGCATCATCATCGCATAGGTAGCCAACTCGATCCCTTCGACCTGGACAATGTCGAACTGTTCCTCTTCCAGCAGCTCGCGCAGGGCCAGCGCATACTCTTGGAGGTATAAGCGGTGGGCCATATCGGGGTCCGAGGTAGTCAGTAGGGTGCGCAGCCGATCCTGGGTCGTTCGGCGCGGCGCGGCGACCAGCTTGAGGGGACGACAGAAATCCATGAGGTGCTCTGTTGGGATTGGGGCGCCGTGGTAAAAGGAAACAAGCCCCACGTGGTGTCTCTTTGCCACCTCCGCAATCAGGTTATAGTTGCGGATGGCAGTGCCCTGTTCCGGAGGATAGGGGAACTGGGGTGTCAGAAACAGGATGCGTCTTTGCTGAGTGCCACGCCGGCTCGGTGGCCCGCTACGTCGATGATCGCTGGGATCGTTTGTCATGTTTTTTCTGGGTGCATCAACCTCATGCCAGGCTATGATAAAGCGACAGGGTTTCCTGGGCTGCCTTGTCCCAGGAAAAGACCGCAGCTCGCTTGAACCCCTTGTCGATCAAGCTGGCCCGCAACTGTTCATCGCTCAGTATACGCCACATGGCCACCGCGAGAGCATCCACATCCTGGGGGTCCACCAGCACCCCGGCGTCTCCCACTACCTCGGGCAGCGCCGACAGATTGGATGTCACCACGGGAGTGCCGCAGGCCATCGCCTCTAGCGGCGGCAGGCCGAACCCCTCGTAGAGCGACGGCGCTACCAGCGCTCGGGCGCCGTTATAGAGCCAGAGCAATTCCTCAGTGGACACTCGCCCAAGAAAGAGCGCATCCTCACCGAGATTGAGCGTGTCTGCTAGCTCAAAGGCTTCTTCGGATAGCCACCCCTTCTCGCCAGCCAGGAGCAGCCTGACGGGAGGGTGGTAGTTGTCCAGCAAAAGGCGGAAGGCGCGCAACAGGTTGGGCACATTCTTACGCGGTTCGATGGTGCTGACGAACAGAAGAAAATCGCCTTCCACCCCAAAACGGGACCGTATGCGCTCGGTGACCTCTCCCTTGTTCAGAGGCCGAAAGATGGGACTGGCTGATTCATAGATCACTGTGATCCTGTTCTCCGCCACACCCAGGAGGCGCATCACATCCATCTTGGTCGCCTGCGACACAGCGATGATGGCATCCGTATGCCGCACCGCCTGGTCGATCTGGCCATAGTATCGCGCCGCGTCCTTGGTGAGGAGATCGGGATACATCAGAAAGACAAGGTCGTGCACGGTGATCACCGACCGGCAGTTACGCCGGAACGGGGGAATAAAATCGGTGCTGTGCAAGACGTCCAGGCGCAAGTGCGAGATCTCGATGGGTAACGAGAACTGCTCCAGTCGATGGTGGCTTGGCGTATAGAGCCGCCGCGTGCTGAAATTGGGCCGCTCCAAGATCGGTTCCCTGCTTTTGCGGCTCTGAAGGATTACGAACTCGTCCTTGGTGTCGCAACGTGCCAGGCCTTCAATCAGTTGTAGAGTATACTGGCTGATACCCGCTCGCCGGTAATAGGTCATCCGGGCATCGATGCCGATGCGCATAAGCCTCTATCCTCCGTGGCCTCTTGGCGTCTAGCAAAGGGTGACCATTGCGCGCGCCGCCATGGATCCCCCAATACATAAAAAGCCCTCCACGCCCACTGGCCTTCCGGCCTTGGGTGGTGGGGGCATCTGTGCTTCCCATGTTCATTAACACGATGATACTACGATTGGAACACGGCGTCAAAAGCGCATCGTTCTCTTCGAGCGTTGTCTCTTGATGGCTCGCTCCTGACAAAGGTAGGGGAGTTGCCCGC
This sequence comes from uncultured Anaerolineales bacterium, assembly GCA_964416075.1. Taxonomy (GTDB): domain Bacteria; phylum Chloroflexota; class Anaerolineae; order UBA1429; family UBA1429; genus CAYQDH01. Next base: position 2,836 of record CAYQDH010000302.1, read on the forward strand.
ATCACGTGGCACACCTGGCCGCCCCTAGTATCGCCCTTGCCAGTTTGGCCGTATTGCCTACACTAGTCCCAGGCTGCGGATCAGCCCGGGCCTGCCCCTGCCATGGGCGGTATACTCAGGAGTCTGGCGTCGCCAAGCTGGTGATGCCAATCTGGGGGCGCTACTCCGGCGATAGACAGGAACCACGCGCGCAGCCCGCCCACTGGGATTCGTCATCATGCTGAGATGAGGAACTATGGCCGTTCAGAGTCGCTATGTTCGGCGCAATCTGCTGGTCCTGAGCAGCGATTTCATCCTGTTCATGATCGGTTTTGTGTTGCGCTGCTATTTTTGCAGTTTTGTCCCAATAT
>CAYQDH010000302.1:3195-4112 GCA_964416075.1 uncultured Anaerolineales bacterium
TCCCACCGTAGTAGTTCCGGTGTTTGTTAAGGAGCTGACGGGCAACGACCTGATGGTGGGGGTCTTTTCAGCGATCCGCGTGTTGACCATATCCCTTCCTGGCCTTTGGGCAGCGAGCTTTCTGCATACCCAGCCGCGCAAGAAACCCCTCCTTGTCTGGTCCAGCTTTGGGGGCCGCATCCCCGTTCTATTCATGTCTGTGGCGACTCTGTTGTGGGCGGATCGTGCTCCCTGGCTGGTGATCATCCTGATGGCGATCAGCGTGGGCCTATTCTTCACCTCTGAGGGATTGAATGGCATTTCCTGGCCCGATGTGGTCGGCAAGGTGCTTCCGTCGGATATCCGCGGCCGCTTCCTTGGCACTTCCCAGCTGGTGGCCAGTATCGTGGGGCTGGGCTCGGGTGTGCTGGTGCGTCTCATCCTGGGGCACACGGCATGGGCGGCGTCGACCCGTTGGGCACTGATGTTTGCATGCGCCTTTGCTGGGTTTGCGCTCTCCTTTGGGGCACTGGCCGCCATCCACGAGGAGCCCGATGACAAGATTCCCGCTCCCCCCGACTTGCGGGCCAGCCTGCACAACATGGGGGCCTATCTACGTGAGGACTCGAGCCTTCGCCGGGTGGTGGCCGTGCAATTGCTGCTGGCCAGCGCCGGTACCTCGTTCCCCTTCTTCGCCGTGCGCGCCGTCGAGCTGCTACCCGGCGGCAACGCCATGTTGGGCACTTTTCTCATTCTCCAGAGCCTGGGCGGCATCCTGGCCGCGCCGTTGTGGGGCTATCTCATCGACCGCGTGGGCAGCTGGCTGGCCATTCGCCTGGGTGCGGTCGCCTATGTGATGGCGCTGGGGGGCGTGCTCGTGGGGGCGCTGCTGGGCGCGCCTGCGCCCTTTTACTTGCTGGCCTTTTTCCTCTTGGGCG
>CAYQDH010000302.1:4122-6894 GCA_964416075.1 uncultured Anaerolineales bacterium
GGGTAATCTCCAATACATCCTGGTGGGCTTTCACTTCCTATCTGCTCGATCTGGCAACGCCGGACCGGCGCGCCACCTATCTGGCGACCAGCAGTATCCTTACGAGCCCCACCATTATCACGGCCCTTGCCGCCGGGCTGTTCTACAAGGCCATTGGCCCGGAGCGGCTCTTTGCCGCAGGTCTTTTGTTGGCCCTCGTTGCCCTGGGCCTGGCCTGGAGCCTGACTCGGGTGCATAGCAGGCCCAACTTACCAGCCTAGTAATCTAGCGTTAGACATAAGGAGTGTGTCATGGAGAAGCAGAAGACAATCGAGGATATGAGGAATCCCAAGGACCTGATCGTCGTTGCGGGGGCGGGGGGCTTTATCGCCGGCAACCTGATCCGCTACTTTTACGACAAAGGTTTCAGAAACATCCGTGGCGTGGACAAAAAGCCGATCCCCGAATGGTATCAGCGCACCCCTGGCGTAGAATGCCTGTCCATGGACCTCAGCGAGTACGACAACTGCGTGCGCGCCTGCGAAGGTGCGGTCGAGGTCTACAACCTGGCGGCCGATATGGGCGGGATGGGCTTTATCGAGCGCTTTCGCGTCGAATGCCTGCGCAGCATCCTGATCAACACCCATCTCGTCGAAGCGGCCTATCGCGCGGGTGTGGATCGCTATTTCTACTCCTCGTCCGCCTGCGCCTACAACACGCTCTTGCAGCAGGACCCTCAGGTGCGGGCGCTGAAAGAGTCGGACGCTTACCCCGCCATGGCGGAGCGGGGCTATGGATGGGAGAAGCTGATGTCCGAGATGTTCTGCCAGGAGTACTGGGCTGAGCGTGGCCTGCAGACGTTTATCGCGCGCTTTCACAATGTCTATGGCCCCTGGGGAACCTGGTTCGGCGGTCGCGAAAAGGCCCCCGCAGCCCTCTCTCGCAAGGTCATCGAGGCCAAGGACTCTGGGCGGCTCGATATCGACATCTGGGGCGATGGTAGCCAGACGCGCAGCTTTTGCTACATCGATGACTGTGTCCGGGGCATCGATATGATCATGCACTTGGGCTCTAGCGAGCTGGTCTCTATCAACGATCTGGTCAGCCTTATCGAGGATATCGGCGGCGTCAAGCTCGAGCGCCACTATGATCTGAACGCCCCCAAGGGCGTCGCTGGGCGCAATAGTGATAATGCGTTTATCCAGAGCGTGCTGCACTGGGAGCCCCGCACTCCTCTGCGCGTTGGCCTAGCCAAGACCTATGCCTGGATCGAGGAGCAGTATCAGCTGAAAAAAGAAGGCAAAAAGGTGGTGCATGAGTAGTCAGGGCGCAGGCAACCGCGCTGACCGCGGCTCGCGAGACCTCGCCGCAGTAATCGGCGCTATCCCCTATCGCATGGCCCTGGCGGGCGGCTGGATCGACCAGCCCTTTGTGTCGCGGGTGAACCCCGATCCGCCGGGATCGATGGTGGTGGTGGGGCTGGAGCCCTCCTTCCCGTGGATGGAGCGCTGCGGTATGGCCAGCGGCACCCGCAAGGTGGCACTGCGCTTGTGGCAAGCGGTTCTGCCGCGCGGGGACCCCGCGCAGCTCGTGCGCGAGCTCTACGCCGCCGAGAACCGTGGCAAGGCCGAGCCCTCGGGCTCCCAGGATATGATCGGCCTGCTCTACCCGGGGGTCAACCGCCTGGATTATGACTATCGACATGAGGGTGGAGTCTTTCCCGCGCATATAGAATCCAATCTGGATCCCGAGGTCGCTCGCTGGCTGGAGCGGGTGATCCACGTTCTCCCGGTGATGCAGCGCCCTCCGGGGTATAATCCCCTGGGGATCAAGAACCTGGATCCCCCATGGATCAGGCGCCTGGGCCGGACGGGGAAGGATTGCTATGCGGCGATCCTGGCTGGGGACATCGCGGCGCTGGGCGCTTCCCTGAACGAGTGTATGACCTGCTGGGCCACGCTCTTGCCCCACGTGGTGCGCCACCCCACGATCTCAGTGGACCTGGTGGCCCTCCTGGAGTGCTACCAGGCGCGCTATCCCGGGGCCATGTACTCGGGCTGTGGCGGAGGGTATCTCTATGTGGTCTCTGAGCGTCCCGTGCCGGGGACATTTCAGGTCAGAGTCAGGACCGCCTGATGCACTATCCCAAGTTGGGGATCTGCGAGAGGGTCGCCCGCAGGAGGGACAGCGGAGATTAGCATGAAAACCGTGGTTGTGACGGGCAGTTTCGATGATCTCGGCTCGAGCCACGTGCGTTTGCTGGAGCAAGCCTCGTACTTGGGCAACGTCCACGTCCTCCTCTGGTCCGATGACGTGGTGCGCCAGCGTACAGGCGCGCCTCCCCACTTTCCCGAGCAAGAGCGCCTCTATGTGGTGGAGGCCATCCGCTATGTTGGCCGGTCCATCCTGGTCGACGAGCTGCCACCGGGCGACACGCTGCCAGCGCTGGCCGACCTCGTACCCGACAGCTGGGCCATGGGCGCCGAGGAGGACACCCCTGCGAGGAGATCCTTCTGCGCAGCGAACGGGGTCGCCTGTCGCGTCTTTGCGCCGGGCGACCTGCAAGGCTATCCCGAGCTCCCAGAACAGGCCTCTCCGGCGGCCGCGGGACGCAGAAAGGTCGTCGTCACGGGCTGCTTCGACTGGCTGCATTCCGGCCATGTGCGCTTTTTCGAGGAGGTATCCGGCCTTGGCGACCTATATGTGGTCGTAGGGCACGACGCCAACGTGCGCCTGCTCAAGGGCGAGGGACATCCGTTGTACCCTCAGGAGCACCGCCGCTATATGGTGCAG
>CAYQDH010000303.1:0-6893 GCA_964416075.1 uncultured Anaerolineales bacterium
CCTAGGAGCTTGAGTGAGGGCGTTAATTACGGGGGGGTGTGGGTTTATCGGCAGCCACCTGGCGGAGGCGCTGCTAGAGCGGGGCGATGCAGTGACGGTGGTGGACGACCTCTCCACGGGGCGTTTCGTCAACATCGAGCACTTGGTGGGGCGCCCTAGCTTTCAGTTTGCCATCGAGACGATCACCAACGAGGCCGTGATGGATCGGCTCATCAGTGAGTGCGAGATCATCTACCACCTGGCCGCAGCCGTGGGGGTGGAGTTGATCGTGCAGGACCCGGTGCGCGTCATCGAGACCAACATCAAGGGGTGCGAGGTGGTGCTGCGCATCGGGGCGCGCTACCGCAAGAAGGTTATGCTGGCCTCTACCTCGGAGGTATATGGCAAGAACGAGGCGCTGCCGTTTCGCGAGGATGCGGATTGCGTGATCGGGGCCACCAGCCGGGCTCGCTGGAGCTATGCTTGCTCCAAGGCCATGGACGAGTTCCTGGCCCTGGCCTATGCACGGCAATTGGCCCTGCCCGTGGTGATCATGCGCTTTTTCAACACCGTGGGCCCCCGCCAGACGGGGCGCTATGGCATGGTGGTGCCTCGTTTTGTGCAGCAAGCCCTGCGTGGCGACCCCATCACCGTTTATGGCGATGGACAGCAAACGCGCTGTTTCACCCACGTACAGGATGTTATTCGGGCCATGGTGGCCCTTGCCCGCGAGCCGGCAGCGGTGGGGGAGATTTTCAACATCGGCTCTGGCGAAGAAGTGACCATCGCTGAGCTGGCGCGGCGCACGATTGTCCTGGCTCACAGCTCTTCTCAGATCTCCTATATCCCGTACGATCAGGCCTACCAGGCTGGCTTTGAGGATATGCGCCGCCGAGTGCCCGATACGACCAAGATCGGGGCACTGATCGGTTGGCAGCCACAGATCAGCCTCGACAGTATACTGACCAGCGTGATCTCCTATTTTACTCAAGATGCCAACATCGAAGCCACAGAGGAGCGATCATGACGGACGAACCGCGCAAGAATGTGCGCATCCATCCCAGCGCCGATGTTTCGGCGCGGGCCAACATCGGGGAGGGCACCGCCATCTGGCAACAATCTCAGGTGCGCGAGGGGGCCAGCATCGGCAGCCGCTGTGTCATAGGAAAATGTGTCTATATCGGTGCGGATGTGGTGATTGGCGATTGCTGCAAAATCGAGAATCACGCTTCGTTGCACGAGGGGATTGTGCTTGAACATGGTGTGTTCATCGGCCCCCACGTGGTGTTGACCAATGACAAACTACCGCGGGCCATCAACCCGGATGGCAGCCTAAAATCGTCCGCAGATTGGGTGATGGGCCACATTCGCATCGGCTATGGCGCCGGGATCGGCGCGGCCAGCGTCGTGCTCCCTGATGTGACCATCGGTCGCTTTGCCCTGGTGGGGGCCGGTTCGGTGGTCACCCACGATGTGCCGCCGCACGGCCTGGTGGTCGGTAATCCGGCCCGCCTGATCGGCTATGTGTGCTCCACGGGGCATCGCCTGGTGCAGGAGCAGGATGGTACGTGGTGTTGCCCGCGATGTGGCGAGAAGGTCTCCGCTTTAGCAACCGGGGATGCTCCACTTGGTTCCGCATGACAAGACCCCGGCGTTTTCGAGGTGGTTTGTCCAGGATTCTGGTGAACCGCCGCGTTAGGCTATTTCATGAATTGGCCCAACGCGGAATCATGGACAAACCCTTTTCGAGGGGGCACTTTGACAAGAGGCCTTCTCAGGGCATAATAGAGGATGCGCCGAGGGCGCGACTCTATGTGCGGAGATGACATGACCAAGCCGGGGCTCATAACCTCGTTGTTGTTGTTCGGCGCCTCCTTGTTGCTCGTATCGTGCGCAGGCGGCCCGGCAAAGAGTGTGACACCAACACCCGATATACCTGTTCTGGAGACCCGTGTAGCCTATAAGCTGGCTGCCACTTTGACGGCCAAAGCGCCGCCTACGGCGACGCCCACGGCCACCTTCACTCCGTTGCCGCCGACGCGAACACCGATCCCGACCCCTTCGGCTACACCCAGCCCCACACCTTTTCCCGTGGAGACCGATCCCCTGCTCGCTTTTGTGCGCGCCATGCCCGACGGCACTACCAACGTCATTTTGCACAATTTTACCAGTGGTGAAGAAGAGATCCTCACGCACCTGCAACAGCCGCAGAGTGTCAGCGACGTGAGCTGGTCGCGGGATGGGCAGTGGGTAGTCTTCGCCAGCGCCCACGACTATATCCATAGCCGCGACAATGAGCGCAACATCTTTGTCATGCGGCCTGATGGCAGCGAGCTGCATATGGTCACGGGGGACTATGTGGATCCCGAGCGTGCGACGGGTCCCTTTGTAACGCTTCGGGGCCAGGTGGAAGGAGGCCGGGGAAGCTGCCTCATCGCCGCGCAAGGAGCGGCCAACCCTGTGACGATCGATGCGGGCGAGCCTTTTGAGCTCCCTGGTGTCCCGGCCTCGGCCCTCTGGGTGCGAGCCGTCTGTACGCAGGATGAAGAGATTCTGCAGGGGGACATCGATCTCGAGGATCTGAGCGAGAGCACAGATACGGTCTCCATCCCCGTCAAGGCTCAAGGTCGAGGGTGGACCCAGGTCTCAGTCTCTCGGGACGGCAAGATGATAGCCGGCGCCTTTTATCGGTGGGGCAAAGATGAAGAAGGCCAGGTGCAGCAGGCCATCGAGGGCTCGATCGTGGATCTCGAGGGTCAGCTGGTTGCCCAGGTGCAGGTGCCGCCCGAGACGACGCTGGCTGCGCTGGAGTGGTCGCCGATCGAAGACAAGCTCCTGGGCACGTTGAGTGGTGAAAAAAACACCGTCCTGGGGTTGTGGGATAGCGGTGGCGCTTCGCTGGGCCAGGTCGTGGAGATTCCTAACCCGGCTCAAGAGATCCTGTCTGCGAGCCATGTGGCCTGGTCGCCTGATGGACAACAGATTGCTTTTGGCATGCGGCGTTGGTACTGGTGGGGTGAGAGCCGCTTCAAGACCGAGCTGATGGTTGTTTCGGCGAACGGCGAGAACCCGCGCACGCTGGTTGCAACCGAATGGGGCACCGACGCTGACCATCCCGCCTGGACGAGTGACGGTCAGCGCGTCTATTACCAGGTCTCTACCGGGGCGGCCGATAATCGTCAGTTGGAGAAGGGGAATGGCGATATCTGGTACGTCGACCTGGCCACCAACGCACAGCCGGTGCAATGGACTGAGGATGGCGCCAGCTATATGCCCGCCGCCAACCCCTGAACAGCCCTCGTAGCGCGGGTCTTCTGCCCCGCAGGGATGGCCATCGCCGAGGCCGCCCTCTCAGGTGACAGCCGGGCAAGAACGTGCTATAATCCGGCGATTTCTGGAAGGAGTTGTTAGCTATGTTTACGCTACCCCCTAACCTGAACGTCTACATCACGGCGGCCCTTTTCGTGCTGGGTGCCTACCTTTTCGCCTTGTACCTGGGCATGGTGGTGTGGACGTTCCGCGACATTCGCTCCCGTTCGCGCGATGCTCTGGCCGTGATCCTGGCCACCCTTCTGGTGGCTCTCTTTACCTTGCCCGGTCTTTTGGTCTACATGCTGTTGCGGCCGCACACGACCCTCGAAGAGCAACATGAACGCAACCTTGCCGAGGAAGCTATCCTACAGGATCTAGAGGAGCGCCGCATCTGCCCCGGTTGCCAGCGCCGAATCGAGGCCGACTATTTGCTTTGTCCCGATTGCCATTATCAATTACGCCTGCGCTGCCCGAGCTGTGATCGCCTGCTCAACCCGAGTTGGGATATTTGCCCCTACTGTGGCGTCTACCGCGATACGGGAGCCTATGCTGCCCCTGAGCAAGCCGAGCCTGAGATGGCCCCAGAGCCGGCGGCGCCAGCCGTGGAGGCCATCGAGTTGACCCCACTGGATACGGAACTCGTCGCAGGGGAGCCGCCTGTATCGCAGGAAGGTGCTGTCTCCGAGGAGAGTACTTTTTCCCAGGAAGAAACTTCCTCTTTGAGCGAAAACGCCAGATAGACGAAGCGAGGTGTACATGTTACGCGTGGGGATTATCGGCCTGGGTGGTATGGGACGTGGCAGACTAGGCTACTATGCGCAAATGCCCGACGCACGGGTGGAGGCGGTGGCCGATATCCGAGTTGAAGAGCTGCGGGGCGACAGCGCCATCGCGGGACGCCTGGAGATGCCGCCCGAACAGGTGCGCTGGTTCCAGGATTACCGGGATCTGGCGGGCAGCGGCGCGGTGGACATGGTCGATATCTGCCTGCCCACGTATGAACATCCCAGCGCGGCGGTGGCTGCTCTGGAAGGGGGCCTGCCTACGCTCTGTGAAAAACCCATGGCCCTAACGTTGGCTGAGTGCGATGCCATGATTGCCGCCAGCCGCCGGACGGGCAAGCCGTTGATGATCGCGCAGTGTATTCGTTTCTGGCCCGAGTACGATGTGCTGACGAACCTGGTGCGCAATGGCCAGGCGGGGCGCCTCCTTTCTCTGCACCTCGCGCGCCAAGGGGCCGGACCGACGACGGGTTGGTTCAGCGAGGCCCAGCATAGCGGCGGCGCGATCCTCGATCTGCACGTACACGACATCGACTATTGTCAATACCTCTTGGGTGTGCCCGGGCGTTTGTATACGCAAGGGGGGCAGGCAATTGATGCACGCCACGGCTACGACTATGTGCATACCAGCATGGATTACGGGCCTGGCCTGCAGGTGAGTGTGGTGGCGCACTGGACGAATGTGCAGCTCCCTTGGTCGGCGCGCTACGAGGCGCGCTTTGAGCACGCGTTCCTCTCGTACAATAGCAGCGCCAAACCGACCCTGACAATCTATCGCCAGGATGGTCAGGAGGTCCCGGAAATGCCAGCTCATGACGCCTATTACTATGAGATCCGCTATTTCCTGGACTGCATCAAGGCCGGCGCCCCGTTGACCCATTGCTCGGCAGTGGACTCGCGCAACGCAGTGGCCCTGGTGCAGGCGGAGATCGCTTCCATCGAGCGCAACGCTTTTGTGGAGCCGCGCGAGTTCGTTCGCTAGGCGAGCGGGTGATTCACGAACCGAGGGCGCCAGGCATTGGGCCTGGCACCCTCGGTTGTTGTTTGTCGCTGAGATCAGTCTAGACGGCGCAGTTCTTCCTGGGCGTCCAGATGATTGCTGTCGAGCGCCAGCACCTCGTGGAACACTTTTTTCGCTTCCGCCGCCTGGTTCAACCCCAGGTGAGCTAGGCCGATCAAGTAGTGCAACCCGATGCGCCGCGGCTTGAGCGCATCCTCCTCGAAAAAGATGAACTGCGGCACCGAGGTGTCAAACCCCTTGCTGATGGCTGCCTCGAGCTGGTTACGGGCATAGTCGAGGATCGCCTGGAGCTGCTGGCGAGCCGCCTCTTCTTGCCCCATCTTGCGCAGGGCTAGGGCTCGATAGTAGGTCGCCGGGGTGATCATCGCTTGCGGCCTAGCCGCGCTCTCATAGTACTCCTGCGCCTCTTCCGCATTTCCCAGGGCCTCATGCGCCCGGCCGATCCAGTAATCGATGTGCGCCAGGCTGGTGGTGGCAAACCGACCCTCGCCGAGGTTCTCGGGGAAGGTGCGGGCCTGCTTGAAATGGGTTAGCGCCTCAGCCGCCTGCCCGGCCTCCAGGGCCGCGCGCCCTAGCATGAGATGCGCGCCCTCGTACTGATCAGAGACCCGGCCTTCGCCACCTTCCCAGGGATGAAAGCGCCGAGAGAGCACGATCTGCAGCGCCGTCTCCGGCTGCCGCAACTGGTTGTATAGCGTGGCCCGCTCCACGGCGAGATCGTCTCGTTGCTCCACCAGGTCGAGGTGTTGTTCCAGCCGAGCCAGCCTGCTCTTGGGTGCCTCTCCCTGCCGTTTGAGCAGCTGGTCCAACTCGGAGAGCAGGCGCGGATCGTGCGGATTGGCTCGTAGCGCCCGCTCGTAGCAGTCTCTAGCCTGGGCTCGGTCGTGCTGCACGTTATAGTGGGCCAACCCCAGGTTGCGCCAGGGTATCGCCGCGTCTGGCTCCAGGCGCGTGGCCTCTTCCCAGTGGTGCATCGCTTCCTCATAGCGCTTCTTGTCGTAGAGCAGGTTGCCGAGATAGTAATGGGCTCGGCCATCTTCGGGGTTTTCCTCGAGCACCTGCTCCAAGATGGCCATCTCCTCCAGGCGGAAGGGGAAGCAATAGTCCGAGGGCATGGTCATAGCCTGGCGATCGTAGACCAGGGCCTCCTCCGTGCGCCCCAGGTTCCTGGCCAAGGAACCCAGGGTATACAGGACCATGGGATAGACGGGTTGGCCGGGGCCTTTGCTCTCCACTAGGCGACGCAATACCTCGCTCGCCTCATCCCACAGTCCGGCCCCCGCATAGTCGTAGGCCAGGTCCAGGTAGCGCTGGGCCTGCAGAATTCCCCCATCCCCGCGCATCAAGATTGCCAGAGTTTGCCCGGCCTGCGTTTCGGCTGCGGCAATGCCCTGGGCACGGGCGCCGTGGAGTAAGGCTAGCTCGTTGCGCGCCCAGTAGTCGAGCTTGTCCATCGAAAGGGTCTCCTCGACGAGGGCCAACGCTTCATCCTGCCGGCCCAGGCGACGCAACACCGCCGCTTTGAGGTCTCGCGCCTGGAGGTGGGCGCCGTTCGTGAGCAATGCGCGATCCAGGTGTTCCAGGGCAGTGACCAGATCGCCGCGCAAGACATCGATCTGCGCCAGCGCATAGTAACCCGCCGTCTGCCAGGCGTAACTCCAGATCGCCTTGTAGAAGGCGTCGTAGGCCTCGTCGTAACGACCCTGGTATTTCAGCGCCAAGCCCAGGTTGCGCACAGGCTCGCCATCGCGAGGGTTGGGGTTTCGCTTGGTCCAGGTGCTGATAGCGCGCCGGAAGTG
>CAYQDH010000304.1:0-6426 GCA_964416075.1 uncultured Anaerolineales bacterium
AGGCCTTATAGCCCCTGGCTTGGCAGTCGACGGCGTGCTGGGCGTAGAGCTCGGGGGGACCCATGTTGGGCCAAGTGCTAGCGTAGGCCTTGACCTTGTCGCGGCAGCCACCCAACAGCTTGTGGACGGGCACGCCGAACTTGCGCGCCTGCAGGTCCCAGAGGGCCATGTCCAACGAGCTAAGGAGATTCTCCTGGATGTTGGCCACCCACATCCAATGCCAGAACTTTTCCCGGTCATAGGGGTCCTGCCCCATGACCAGGGACTTGATGCGGCCCGTCATCGCCGCAGCCATCTCGGGCGTCATGCCATCCTGGTCGCCGTGCCCTGCGCCGCCAAAGTAATACCCTTCGGCGCCATCATCGGCGACGATCTTGATGAGCGTCTGCCGCACCTTGGTCTGGGGCCCAATCTTGCCGTTGTGATAGGGCGTTCGAGGAACCCAGAACGGTATCACCTGCAAATCAACGATCTTCATCTTGCTCTCCTCTGCGTAAATTGGCGGCGCAGATCCTGCGCCGAAAGATCAAACAAAGATGGCCATACTTGAGGGCCTGGCGCTCTAGGTAGCCTGCTCCCCGAGAAACCATCCTTGCATGTCTGTTGCCACAGCTTACCGCAAACATTGGAGCTTTGTCAATGCGCAGTGACAAGCAGGGCTTTGTCCAAGTCGGAAAGGCCGTCGGGCTGAGCGCAAACGACAGGTATTGGTTATAGTCAACGGAGATACTTTACCTTGTTCCGCATGGCATAACTGCGACAATGGCAAAGCCCTGACAAGAAAGGGGGCAGGAACGCTTTCGCTTCCTGCCCCCTGGGCAATCACTTAGCCCTTGATGCCGGACATCACCATGCCCTCGACAAAGTAGCGCTGGGCGACGAAAAAGAGGATCACGCAAGGCGCCGCCGTCATCATGGACGCGGCCATGAGGTATTGCGCCTTGGGCTCGCCCACATCGGAGCCGGCATAGGCGAACGAAGCCTGGAACCAACGCAATCCCACGCTCAGCGTCAGCTTCTCTTGCGTGTTCAGATAGATCAGGGGCGTGAAAAAGTCGTTCCAATGCCCCAAGAAGGAGAGGATGGCGATGGTGATCATGGCCGGCTTGATCAACGGCAACAGCACGGTGAAAAGGATCTTGAGCGACGACGCGCCATCCAACATGGCTGCCTCGTCGAAATCGATGGGGATGGTCATCAGGAACTGGCGCATCAAAAAGACGTTGAACGCGCCAGCAAAGTAACTCGGCACGATCAAGGGATAGAGCGTATCCAGCCAGCCAAACGACTTGAACATCAGGAACTGGGGGATCAGCGTCACCTCACTCGGCAGCATCATGGTGCTGAGAAGCACGTAGAAGAGCATGTCACGTCCCGGAAAGCGCTTGCGCGAAAAGCCAAAGCCCACCAGGATGGTCGAGACCACGGATCCGATGGTAGCAAAGACGACCACGACCACGGTGTTCTTGAAAAAGAGAGCAAAGGGCGCTCGCACGAACACCTCGGCATAGTTGGACCATTTGGCCACCGTGGGAAAGACCCGGGGCGGCCACATCATTACCTCGGACGGGTCTTTGAGCGAGCTGAGAAAGCTCCAGCCAAAGGGCGCAAAGAACGAAAACGCGATGAGCGTCACCAACACGTAAAGCAGGAACCGGCGCACCAGGTGTCCAATAGGCTTGCGGTGTCCCCTGGAGATGGCCCGACCGGAAGCCAGTGTCTGTGTATGAGCGGCCATATCCTAACCCTCCTGCCTTTTGACTTCGCCGGTGTAGAAAACCCACCGCTTGGACGCCGCGAATTGGATCACCGTGAAAATAAGGACGATGACGAACAGCACCCAGGCCAACGCCGAGGAATAGCCCATATGCATGGACTGGAAGGCCATCGTATACAAGTGCAACATGTAGAAATAGGTAGAAAAAGCAGGCCCGCCGCTGGTGGCCATAAAGGCGAAGGTAAACACGCGGAACGCTGCGATGGCGCTCAGGATCACGTTGAAAAAGACCACGGGCGAGATCATCGGCATCGTCACGTTCCAGAAACGACGCCAGCCATTGGCGCCATCGATGCTCGCCGCATCGTGCAGCTCCTCGGGCACGCCCTGCAAGCCTGCCAGGAAGATAATCATGCGGCTGCCGCCCACGCTGCCCCAAATGGCAATGGCCGCAATACTGGGCAGCGCCCACGTCGTGCTGGCGAACCAGCGCGGGGCCTCCACCCCGAAAAGCGGCACGAGCACTCGGTTGAGCACATAGTTGACCGGCCCCACGTCCGGGTTCAGCAGCCAGGTCCACAGAAGCGTCGAGGCCGCCGCGGGCGTGAGGGAGGGCAGGAAAAACAGGGTGCGGTAAATAGTCGTGCCGCGCAGGTTGTGGTTAAGGGCCACGGCCAGCAATAGAGAGATAACCACCCCTCCGGGGACATAGTAGATCGTGAAAAGAGCGGTGCGCCACAGCGATCCCCAGAACAGCTGGTCTTTGCCCGAAAAGGCCCGGATATAGTTGTCGAGGCCAATCCACCTGGGGGCCCTCACAATGCTGTACTGCGTAAAACTGTAGTAGAACGATGCCAGCATCGGACCCAGCGTCAGCACCAGGAAACCGATCAGCCAGGGAGCGATGTACAGATAGCCCTCGATGATTTCACGTACAGCGCGCCGCGTCAGGCCACGCTTGGGGGATGCCAGGCTCGTTGTGATGTCAGCTTGCATCGCATCTCCTCTCTTAAGGAAGAGGTAACGTAGCCCTCTCGCGAAGGCTACGTTACCACCAAAACCTATCCAGCCGTTAGGCGCGCGGCTCGTCCATGACGTTCTGGCAGATCTGATTTGCCTCATCGAGCGCGGCTTGAGTGACCGGCGCTGGATCGAGCATGATCTTGTCCAACGCCTGGCCCACGGTAGTCCAGAACTTGTTGGTCTGCAGGTTGTCCAGCCAATAGTGCGCTTCCAACTGGTCCAACTGCTCAGCAACGGTGGCGATAACCGGCACCTTGGCGCGGAAATCCGCGTCGTTATAGACGTCTTTGCGCATGCCGCAGGAGGTCGCGCCGCCGCCCTCGGGCAAGCCCAGGCGGATGCCATGCTCTTTGCCGCAGAAGTAGGTCAGCGCCTGCCAGGCCTCTTCGGGGAACTTGGTCTTGGCGTTAATAGCCATCTGGTCAAAGTTGTAGAACCCGGGCAGCTTGCCCGCCTGGCCGGGAGGCATGGGACAAGGCGCTTGGACAAACTTGTCGCCGATAGCCTTCTGATCCGCGGAAGCGGTCAAATAGTTATTGCGCATCCCCAACTGGCCGGCCACGAAGATCTCTGCCTGGACCGCGCTGCCGGGGAGAGGTGAAACCTTGTGCACGTGGATCAGATCATGGAGCCAGCTGATCACCTGCATCTGAGCCTCGCCGTTCAGCAAGGACTTGGTGGCGCCGTAGCGCGGCTCAACCAAGTCCACCCCCGCTCCGCGCATCGGGCCCAGCAGTTCCCAGCCGGTATGCCCGGCATAGCTGTAGCCCCACTGCTCGGTCTTACCGTCGCCGTTGGTGTCCTTGGTGATCTTTTTGGCGAGGTCGATGAGCTCATCGTAGGAATTGAGCACCAGGTCCCCGGTGACGCCCGCCTCTTGGACCAGAGTCTTGTTATACCAGATCAGCGAGGTGCCCGAGTGACCTTTGTAGGGCAAGGCATAGATCTTGCCGTTCCACTCCATCCACTTGAGGCAGGGATCGAAGAACTGGCTCATATCATAGTTGTGCGCGCTGATGAGCGGCTCCATCTCGGACCAGAAGCCGGCATCGGCATTGGCGTGGTAGAAACCGACGTGGGTGTAGACCAGGTCGCCCAGCGTTCCACCTGCGCCCAGGGTGAGGATCTTGGTCGGGTACTCGGCGCCCGGGAACGCCTCGAGCTTGATGGTGATGTTGGGGTTGGCCTTTTGGAAGGCTTCGATACCCATCTCGGTCTTGGTGCCTTCGGCCTGCGCGCGCACATGCATACGCAGTTCGGCCGCCCCGGCTGGGGCCTTGGGTGCTTCCGCGGCCGTGGCTTTGGTCGGCTCGGCAGCCTTGGGCGCCTCTTTGGGCGCCTCGGTGGGCGCGGGGGTAGCTTTGGGTGCGCAGGCCGCCAGAATGGCGCTGCCTGCGCCGCCAATGAGGGCTAGCTTGAGGAAGTTTCGGCGGTTGATCAATCGATCGGTAAGCATGCGAGATGTCCTCCTTGATACTACATGCCTGGCGGCGGCCAGAAACCTGGCCACCACGATAAACACGAACCATACCGTCGAATCGCTGAAGGTGAGTTGATCTACATCGGAGATCGCGTCCTATTTTGTGTCTCTCGCTCTGTAAGCACCTCCTTCCGACCTGTTGCTGCCACACCGTCGCTGGGCTAACGGGAGCGCATCCCCTTCTTTGGTGGAGCAGATGACCACCCAGCACGGCCAGACAGTGCGCTTATGTTAACATATCTGAGCCTGGCTGTCAAACGGCGCTCGATTGCTTCACGTCCCGATACCTCTCCCCAACGGCGGGGATTCTACCAGCAGCTTGGTGCCGGATCAAGCGCCAGTTGGTGCATTCTTGTCTGCTGGCATCTAATGTAGATGTATTAACACTTGCCAAGAAGACTCGATTCGGTCAAAATCGAGCCCGTAGCCTGCCACACAGAGACGACAGTGGCCATGGTCTCCACCAATGGGAGAGGAGTATGCTCGTGAGCGACACAGTTTTCATGCCCGATGGCAAACCCTTCCAGTTCTGGGACGACGGTACCGTCTATGAGCAAGTCTATCACGTGGCTTGCGCGCACCCCGCCGCCTGCGACGACGGCCCGGGCAGCGAGGACCAACCCTGGGCCACCATCGGCCGTGCGGCCGCGGCGTTGCGGCCCGGCGAAAAGGTCGTCGTCCACGGCGGCGTCTATCGCGAGCGCATCAGCCCTGCCCGTGGGGGAGAGGGGGCGGAGCGCATGATCGCCTACGAGGCTGCCCCCGGCGAAGCGGTCCATATCCGCGGCTCGCAGGCGTGGCGGCCCCAGTTCGCGCCCAGCGAAGGTTGGGACCTGGGCGCTTTGCCCGCTGGCGCGCGGGTGTGGATGGCCGACTTCCCGGCGGAGTGGTTCATCGGCTATAACCCCTTCCTGGCGATGAACTTTTCCTCCGAGTTCACCACCTTTACGCGAGACTGGACCGAGGAGGAGACGATCACCTTCCTGCTGCGGCGAGGGATGGTCTTTTTGGATGGAACGCCCCTGCGACAGGTGTACCGCGCGCGAGACCTAGCCGGACAGGAGAACGCCTTCTGGGTGGAGGATTCGGGGCTGCGCATCCACCTGCGATTGGAGAACGATGGCGATCCCAACGGGCGCGCCTTCGAGGTGACCACGCAAGAGCAGGTATTCGCGCCGCGGACGCCGGGCCTGGGTTATATTCGCGTCTCGGGGTTCCATTTCGAGCACGCCGCCGATGTGATCCCCGTGCCCCAGCGAGCGATGGTCAGCGCGGCGCGCGGCCACCACTGGATCATCGAGGACAACGTGGTGCGCTGGGCCAACGCGGTGGGCGTCGATGTGGGCAACGAGAGCTGGCACCGCTCCTCTGTGGGGCCAACTCCCGATACGGGCCACCATATCATCCGTCGCAATCACGTCACGGATTGCGGCATCTGCGGCATTGCCGCCGTGGGCAACAACAACCAGTCCCTGGTGGAAGAGAACACCGTCGAGCGCATCGGCGGCAAGCGGATCGAGCGCATCTGGGAGACGGGCGGGCTCAAGTTTCACACCTGCGACACCGTGCTGATCCGGCGCAACGTGTTCCGGCATCTCGTCGACGCCCCAGGGCTGTGGCTGGACTATCTCAACCGCAACTGCCGCATCACCGAGAATGTGTTCGCCGACATCGAGGCCGTCCATGGGGGGATCTACCTGGAGGTGAGCCACGCGCCCAACGTCATCGACCACAACATCGTGTGGGATATCCGGGGCACGGGGCGGGGCAGGTCGGGCTATGGCATCGATGTGGATACCGGCGAGGGGTGCACCGTGGCACACAACCTCCTGGGGCGGGTGCGCGACTACTGGGCGATATCGGTCAACCTGGACCAGAAGGCGCGAGTGGTCGGTGGGCGCGTGGGGCTATGCCGCCGCCACAAGGTGCTGAACAACCTGTTGGTGCGCGAACGGAGGAGAACCGCTCGGACGGCAACCTGTTCGACCAGGGCGATGATACGACCTCCTTATGCGTGGAATACCCCGAGCCCAGGGCGCTGCTCAACCTGGCGGCGTGGCGGGAGTATTACGGTTACGATACCCACGGCGGCCAGGCGACGATCGAGGCCGAGTTCGACGCGGAGACGTTACAGTTGACGCTGGACGTGAGTGGGAATATCCCCTCCGGGGTGCTCGTGCCCGAATTCTACGATGACCGCGAGGGG
>CAYQDH010000304.1:6436-6892 GCA_964416075.1 uncultured Anaerolineales bacterium
CGCTGCGACCTGACGCAATGCGCGATACCTTCACCGGTGGAGCTGGCGCCGGGCAAGCACGTATATCGTATTCAGGCGGGAGCGCTAGCAAACCAATAGCGGTATCTATGGGCCAAGCGATGTGGCAAGCCTTGCGCTACGCCGGAAGAGGTGTGGGCATGGGGGCAGGGGAATTTGTAGGAGGATTTCCCGCGCTTGTGCCGGGCGCACCACGCCGCGCGGGCTGCGAGGTTAAAGGATAACGGGCTCAAGCTGCCACCTACTCCGCAAGCTTCCCACCGAGGTTGACAAACGCGGTCTTGATCTTGTCAAGAGTGGCTGTGTAGTCCTCGTCGGGAGATTCGACGCGCTTCCCATCGTATCCTAGCAACTGGCGCTTCTCGTCGATCAAATGAGCCACAAGCTCGACTGACGTGCGATGTACACTTATGAAAGCGAACTGCCTTCCGCCTGAGT
>CAYQDH010000305.1:0-6879 GCA_964416075.1 uncultured Anaerolineales bacterium
GCGCGAGAGCCACGAGCGCCTGGCCCAGTGGCGGCTGGCCCTGCGCCGCGGGTCACGCCCGTCATAGAGACCGGGCTTTGGATAGGACGCTCGCCAGGCCGGCCTTGAGGTGCTCCACCGCGGCGCGAGCATCAGCGTCGTGTGCTGGGCATCCCTTGACCCAGGCCAGGTCGCGCTCGGGATCGAGGCCAAACTGCGCCGCGCGCTCGATATTGACCTGCGCGTAGCGCTCCATGCAGTCGCCCAGCAACAGGACGAGGTGCCATTCGTGCCGCTTGACCTGGCTTCCGACATGAACCTGGGTCCCCGAAGCCACCACACGCAGATGATCGAGCAGCTCGGCCGGTAGCTCCGGCAGGATCGCGTGGGCCAGGTCCCGGCATTGGTGGCAGAAGCAACCGGTCTCATCCAAGGCCTTCATCACCGCTTCGCCGTGGGGCGGGCAGCCCTCGACATAGATGCCCGCATCCCCAAAACACTTGGCGCACTTGCCGGCCACCAAGACGCTGCCGTCGAGGGCGGGGAGGTCTCCCTCGCCGCCAAACACCACCTGCAAAGGCCGGAGCATCTTCTGGCCCTGCAGCCGCCTGACAGCCGAGCTGACCAGGCAGCGACAGCCGCTGCAGGCCCCGCGGTCGTGGACCGTGAGCTGGGGCATCTCGTCGCAGAGATCGGCCGTGGTGGACATGAAAGGACGGCGGCATTCCTCCAAGGGATCGCCCCGCACCCCGATGGCGTCCAGCTCCCCCACGCCCAGCCCTTCCTCGATGGCCCACTCGAGGTACCGCGTGCGCACCGTCTGCTCCAT
Organism: uncultured Anaerolineales bacterium; assembly: GCA_964416075.1. Classification (GTDB taxonomy): domain Bacteria; phylum Chloroflexota; class Anaerolineae; order UBA1429; family UBA1429; genus CAYQDH01. The sequence continues at coordinate 809 of CAYQDH010000305.1, forward strand.
CAACGCGCGCGAGACCACGTCCACGGCCACCGGGTCGGCGCCCAGCAGCATCAGGCGCGCCCCAGCAGGGCGCCGGAAAGAGTTGCCCCCGGCCACGCCCTCGGCCCCATCCCAGCCATCCACGACAGTGAGGTCGGGCTTGCGGATGCGGTTGATATCCACGAGCGCCTCTTCCAGGAGGTACTGGCTATGGATCTCGGAGCGTTTCCATTGCGGTACCAGGCAATAGGAGTTCTTGAGCGCCACGGTATAATCCGCGCTGATATGCGTCTTCAGCCAGGGCACCGTGATGAACACATCCGCCTCGAGCACCAGCTTGGAAAAGGGCATGGGGAAGGGATAACGAGGATGGTCCAGCACGATATCCGTGTGCGGGCCGACGTCCAGGTTGTAGAGCTCCACGCCCGTGCGCGCGGCCATCTCGCGCCAGCCCCCGTGCAAGAAGGCCGTCTCGTGGCTAGCGCCAAAGGCGCCCGTGCCCTCCGCGACCACGACCCGCCCCGCCCGGCATCGTTGCGCCTGGCGCACCAGCGCCTCCACGATTTCCACATGGGTGGTGCCCCCCGAGGACGCGGGGGCGTCCGCCGTCAGGTTCGGCTTGATGACTACCGTCTGGCCAGGACGCACGAAATGCTCCATCCCGCCCAAATCCGCAAGACAGGTGGCCAGGACCTGGTCGAGCGCGTCGAAGTCGGTCCAATGCCGCAAAGCAACCGCTGTACGTTCCATCACCACTGTCACCTCTCAAGTCATAAGAATCCCTGCGATGTTCGGCGTGAACACCGCGACGCCCGGGAAGTGGAGCGCTCCCGATCTCTCGAGCTCATCCCCCTCGGGCCATCGCGGCCATAGCCGCCACCGCCTGGTCCACCTCTTGTTCCGTCGTGGCATAGCCCAGGCTAAAGCGCACCGTCCCGCTGCCCGGGGCGCCGATATCCACGTGCACCAGCGGCGCGCAGTGCAGGCCCGTGCGCACGGCGATGCCGTAATCGCCGTCGAGGATGGCCCCCACATCCGCGGCCACCTTGCCCTCCACATTGCAGGCCAGCACCGGGGTGCCGCGTCGCCCTGCCGGTGGGCCATAGACCGTCACGCGTGGTAAGGCGGAGAGGCCATCTTGCAGTTGCGCCAGCAAGGCCATCTCTCGCGCGTGCAGGCGCTCCAGCCCCTCCCGCTCCAAGTAATCCAGTCCTGCCGAGAGGCCGATCACCCCCATGAGGTTGAGCGTGCCCGCTTCCAGGCGATAGGGGAAATCCTGGGTGTGCACGGGGCTCTGCGATTCGACGCCGGTGCCACCGAAACGCGTCGAGCTGATCTCAACGCCGGGCGCCAGGACCAGTCCTCCGATGCCACTAGGACCCAGCAAGGACTTGTGCCCTGTAAAAGCCACAGCGCCCACCTGCCACGTCGTCATATCGATGGGCACCTGCCCCGCGCTCTGCGCCGCGTCCAACACGAGGGGCACCCCGCGCTCGGCGCAGACCCGCCCGATTTCCGCCACTGGCTGCACCGTGCCCAGCACGTTCGAAGCGTGGCAGAGGACGACCAGCCTGGTCTCGGCGCGGATGGTCCTCGCGATGTCGTCAGGATCGACGAACCCGCTCCCGTCGAACGGCACCAAGTCGTAGCTGACCCATCCCCGTTGTCGCAAGTGATGCAGGGGCCTGAGAACGGCGTTGTGCTCCAAGCGCGTGGAGACCACATGGTCGCCGGGCTGGAGCATGCCCTGCAGGGCCAGGTTCAGAGCATCCGTGGCATTCCCGGCAAAGATGACACGTTCCGCGTCCGGGGCGCCAAAGAAGCGGGCCACCTTGCGCCGAACCCCCTGCACCAGTTCGGCGGCCTCCACGGCGAGATCATAGCTCCCCCGGCCAGGCGAGACTCCCAGCCGTGCATAGACCTCGACCATGCGCTCGAGGACCTCTCGAGGCTTGGGGTAGGTCGTGGCCGCGTTATCGAGATAAATCAGGTCATCGCTCATACCCACAGGTCCTACATACAGGTTTTGGGGTTGGGTAACCCCGCTAGGCGCCGTGCGCCGAACTTGATCCCTCCCCGAAAGAGCCCTTCGATCTGCAGTAGACTCATCCCCAGCGCCTTGGACAGCGCGCGGTTCAGCGGCGCTCGGCCATTGGCCAGGTAATACTCGCGCAGGTAGCGCATGATGCGCCAGTGGTCCATGCTGAGAGACTCCAGACCGCTTTCCGCAGCGAGGGCTTGGGCCACATCTTCGGTCCACTCCTCGGGGTGCCACAAAAAGCCCTCGTTATCGAAGAGGATCTCGCGCCCGGCGATGACGCGCACGATACGGTGGGGATCGCCCACAGAGGCCGAATCCCCACCCTCCATGTCGGTCGAGCTCATCCTACGTCCTGGCCTAAGCCTTGGCCGGGGCCAGGTTGGCCTGGGCTAAGGCAGCCTTGATCTTGGCCGGCGTGGCGGGCAGCTCGGTGATCCACACCCCGCAGGCGTCCTTGATGGCGTTGATGATCGCCGGTGCGGCGGGCACCATGGTCATCTCACCCACGCCGGTCGCCCCCTTGGGGCCGTTTATGCGCGGCGTCTCCCGAGTAATGATCTGCATGTCGAACGCCGTGCGCGTGGTGGGAAACTTGAAGGTCACCCAGTCCCTGCTCTGCCCGGCGATATACTCTTCCCGCAGCGCAAACCCGGCGCCCTGGTCCATTCCTCCTTCGAGCTGGCCCTCCACGGCCTGCAGGTTGATGATCTTGCCGGGGTCTACCGCGGCGGTCATCTTGACCATCCTGACCTCGCCAGTCTCCGTGTTCACCTCCACCTCGGCCAACTCGATGGCATGCACCTGGGCTTCGAAGGAAGGCCCCTGGCCGGTCTTGGGGTCCAACGGGCCGCTGTCTTTCATGCGCTTGAGGCCCATATAGCGCACGGGCTTGCCCGCCTTTTGCAGGGCCTCATAGCCACCGCCCGCCTCGGCTATCGCGCTCTTGAGCTGTTCCAGGGCGTCCAGCATAGCCCCGCCCAGCATGTAGGTGATGCGGCTGGCCGATGCCGGGCCCGAGGCCGGGGTAAGGTCGGTGTTGCGGGTTTGTAGACGCACTTTGTTCAGCGGCAGCCCCATGCTCTCGGCCGCCAACTGGGCGAACATCGCGTCGTTGCCCTCGCCGGGGTCCGCGCCAGCGGTGTAGATCGTCACGCCGCCGTCGGGGTCGAGCTCCACAGCGGCCCTGGCCTCGTCGCCTGGGGCGCCGATGCCGAATGAGCCGGCCCCCAATCCGACGCCTCGTCGGATCGGACCAGATCGGAAGGCTGCCGCCTCCTGGCGAGCGCGCTCATAGTGCGGCCTGATCGCCTCGCACAGCTCAGGGAAGGGCCACTGCTCCACCGTGCGCCCCGTGGACTTGGTCTGGCCAGGTTGTAGCGAGTTTCTCTTGCGGAACTCGAGTGGATCGATGCCCATCTTGTCCGCCAACATATCCATGGCGCACTCGAGCGCAAAGTTGGTCTGCGGAGGCCCTGCGCCGCGCGCCGCGCTGCCGTAGGGGTTGTTAGTGTAGGCCAGCTTGCTGTGCACATCGATGCTGGGGAGATGGTACGAGCCGGACATCATCCACAGCGCGCGGTTCACGATGGCGGGCCCGATCGAGTAGTAGGCCCCCTTGTCCACGACAAAATCCTCGGCCATCGCCGTCAATCGACCATTCGCGTCGGCCCCCAGCTTGATCTGCATGTCGAAAGAGTGACGCTTGGAGGTCATGGCGATCGATGCGGCCAGCGTCGGCACATAGCGCACGGCCCTCTGGAAGTGCAGCGCCGCGGCGGCAGCGATCCCCTCGGAGGTGATCTCAAGCTTGATGCCAAACTGGCCCCCGGAGAAGGCCTCCTCGTAGCGCATGTTCTCCCAGCCCACCCCCTCCTGGAGCATGGCCAGGTGCTTGTGGATGTTGATGCTGCGCCCGATGACCACCAGCTGGGCATCCTCCCCCTCGCCCTCCCAGTAGGCTACCGAGGCTTCCGGCTCCAGGGCCGCCTGGTGGTTGATCTGGGTCTTGAAATGGGCCTCGATCACCGCCGCGGACTCGGCAAAGGCCTTCTTGGCGTCGCCTTTGATCTGCGGCTGGCTGTAGATGAGGTTGGGCCACTCGGGATGCAACTGCGGCGCGCCCTCGGCCAGGGATTCGGCGGGCGAGCGCAACACCGGCAGCTCATGATAGTCCACCACGATCGCCTCCGCTGCGGCCAGCGCTTGTTCGCGGGTCTCGGCGGCCACCACCGCCACGGGGTCGCCGATGCTGCGTACCCGATCCTCACACAGGATGGGGCGGTCGGGGATGTTCAGCTTGAGCCGGTTGGTGCCTTGGATATCTTTGGCGGTCATCACGCCGATGACGCCGGGCATCTTTTCCGCGGCCGCATAGTCGATGCGGCGAATCTCGGCGTGGGCATAGGGGCTGTGCACGGCGGCCAGCTCGATGGCGCCGGGGATGACATAATCAGCGCCATACTGCGCCACACCACAGGCCTTGAGCATCGCCGTGGGGCGCGGGTGAGAGGGGCCCAGCTTGGTCCCCTGGGGATCGGGACGCACTTGGTCCGGGGTGGTCTCCCCACGGAGAAAACGCCCCGCCAGCTTGACCGCCTCGATGATCTTGACATAGCCCGTGCAGCGGCAGAGGTTCCGCCGAAACGCGCGCTTGATCTCCTCCGTGGAGGGATCGGGGTTCTCGTCCAGCAAGGCCTTGGCGGCCATGATCATCCCCGGCGTGCAGAACCCGCACTGGATGGCCCCCGCCAGCACAAAGGCTTCCTGGATCAGGTGTGGGTTGGCCGGCGTGCCCAGCCCCTCGACCGTGATGACGTCGGCCCCCTCCAGGTCCACTACCTTGGCCAGGCAAGAGCGCACGGCTTTGCCGTTCACCACCACGGTGCACGCGCCGCATTGTCCCTTGCGGTCGCAGGATTGCTTGGCCCCCGTCAGATGGAGAGTCTCCCGCAGCAGGTCGAGCAAAACCAACTTTTCATCCGCTATGATCTTTTTCGATTGACCATTGACTTGCAACGATACTTGGCGCATATGTCTCCTTATCTAGGCGGTTAAGCGAATTCCTACTCGGCGCAAGCTGCGTGCCGTCTCTTTTCCGGCTTGCATCAGTGCGCCGTCCAAAACCCTTCGGGTCAGATGGCCTGCTGCCTCCATGCGCTCCGCGGCGCCTCTGTCTGCTTGCGTGCGGGGCCACGTGGCTACGCGCGCCAACGCCGCTGCCGCGTCCAGGACTGCATCCGATGGAGGCTGGCCAGCAAGCACAGCGCTGATTGTGTCCAAGAGCAGGGGGGTGGGCGCGGCAGATCCCAAGGCTACGCGCGCTGAGAGGATCCTGCTGTTGTCCTCATTCAGCGCCAACGAAGCGGCGACTCGTACATAGATCAACTCCAGTTCGCTCTTGGCGTAGAACGGAATGTACCATGCGCCGCTGTGAGGACGTGGCGCAGGCAGATGAATGGAAACCAGCATCTCGCCCCGCCGTAGGGTGGTATGTCCCGGTATGGTCCAAAGCTCCTCTACCGGGCGTGTGCGTTGTCCCTCAGGCCCGACGACCTTGCAGGTCGCCTCCATCGCAACCAGAGCTGGGATCGCGTCGCTGCCCGCAGGAGTAGTGCACAGGTTGCCGCCAAGGGTGGCCCGACCATCGGCTGGGATGCTGCGGATAAGCTGCGCCACGAGCGACAGACAGGGATAGAAAGAAGTTATCTGCGGACACTCACATACGCGGCACCAAGGTACAGCCGCGCCGATGGTCAATCCGCCCGTTGGACTGAACTGCAGCTCATTCAGTTCGGGGATCTTGTGCACGTCCACGATCACGTCGATCTCGAGCGGGTCGTGATAGAGCCACACTAGCAGATCGTCTCCCGCGACGATCACACACGCGCGATCCCACTTCTCGGCTAAAAGGGCCACGGTCTCCCCCATCGATGTTGGAGCCTGATACTCTATTTCCACCGCATCCTCCTGGGATGTGACAAATATGGCATCACGGGAACCTCCACCCTATCCTCATCAGCCCCAGTCGCATCCGCGCGTGGCAGAGGCCTAG
>CAYQDH010000306.1:0-6829 GCA_964416075.1 uncultured Anaerolineales bacterium
GGGCGTCGCTGTATCCGTCGGCGTCGCCGGCGGCGTTTCGGTAGGCGTCGCCGTGTCCGTCGCCGTCGCTGTCGGCGTTTCGGTAGGCGTCGCCGTGTCCGTCGCCGTCGCTGTCGGCGTTTCGGTGGATGTCACTGTCTCTATTAGGACGGGTGCTGGCGTCTCGGTGAGTGTTACGGTGGGCGTGACCGTGCTAGTCGGCGCTGCCGTATCTGTGGGAATGGGCGTCCCTGTAGGTGTTTCGGTTGGCGTTAGCGTCGGTGTAGCCGTGGGCGGCAAGACGGCCTCCACGATCAGCCGCGGTCTGAGCGTCGTATCATCCGATTCTCGTGAGGCCAATTCGTACTGCACGGAGGTGCCGCCCCCGCCTTTGATGACCAGCCCCTGGTTCTCGGTAATGTCCGATGTCCAGGCTCGAACGATCTCGGTAACATCCAGGCTGTACCATTTGCCTTCGCTGGTCACCGTCACCATACTGGACGGGGCCGCATCGCGGTCCGTGCCCTCGCCGTTACACCCGGCGCGATCCCAAGCCACGCCATTGCTTGCCTGTGCCCAGGTCACCTGCGTGCTCAACCATGGGCGGCGCACCCGGTGAACGCTCATGGTCATCTCCCCGCTATTGGTGCGCCTGACAGCATACAGCTCCAGGCGAGCAGAGCGAATCTCCCTGCGGGCCATGGAAGTCAGGTTAAATTGTAGCAAGGGAGCCATCACATCCGCCTGGCGAACAATGATAAAGCGTGAAGCATCATAGTTGGTGGAAGGATACCAGCTGTTGATATAGGTGTCGCTGGACGGATAAAAGACAGCTTCTTCCGCCGGCAGCGTGGGCGAGGGCGTGGGCGACGGACCCGGCGTGTGCGAGGGCGTGAGGCTGAGCGCCTGGGTTGGCGTCGCCGTTGGCATCGCCGACGGAGTAGCAGTAGGCGTCAGGGTCACAGTCGATGTGGGCATCACAGTCGATGTGGGCGTCATAGTCGACGTGGGCGTCACAGTCGATGTGGGCGTCATAGTCGACGTGGGCGTCACAGTCGATGTGGGCATCATAGTCGACGTGGGCGTCACAGTCGATGTGGGCACCACGGTCGACGTGGGCGTCCACGTCTGACTCGGGTTCTCCGTTTCTGTGGGCCAAGTGGTCGCGCTGGATGTAGGTGTGACGCTAGCAGTCAGGGTCGCCGAAGGTGTACTCGTCCTCGATGGTGTCGGCGTAATGCTGGGCGTAACATCCCCTGGGAGCTCGAGCACGAGAACCAACTCGGGCCTCAGCGTCTTGTCCATTCCTTCAGAGGAAACAAAGTCGTATTGCACCGAGGTGGATCCCTCACCTTTCAGCACCAGGCCCCGGTTCGACGCTGGATCCGCCACCCAACTGCGCACCATTTCCGTGATATCGAAGCTGAACCAATTCTCCGCCATGTTCAGAGTGAGCGAAGCTTGAGCGGTTCCCTCGCGATCTGTCCCCTCTCCATTGCAGCCCGCCACCGCCCACTTGGTAGGGTTACTCGAGTTCTCCCAGGTGGCGTACGACGCGGTCCATGGGCGCAAGACATTGAAGACGCTAACGGTCAGCCCACTCGAGTTGCTGCGCCGCGAGGCATATAGCCTCAGTTTTGCGTCGCGCACCCTGTACCTGGACTCAATGCCACTCAAATCGAATTTGATCAGCGGCGCCGATACATCGGCTTGCCGCACGGTCAGCACTTCGGCGGTATGATAGTTTGTACTAGGGTACCACTGGCTGATAAAAGTGTCCTCCTGCACGGCGATCTGGTTTTTTTGCAGGATGGGCGTGGGCGTAGAGATGGGTGTGATGGTGGGCGTCATCGGCCTGTTCCACCGTCCCACCACCTCTACAAAATGCACGGTCTCGTTGCCATCACCGTTGCTAGAGATGCGAAAATCCGCTTGGCCGTTGCCCAGGTTGTTGTTCAGGTACCCATCGGTCAAGTCAAAGGTATATGTCACCCAGGTGTTCACAGGTCCCAGGCCAGATCCCTTGCGCAACGTCTGCGACACCATCTGGTCGCGATAGTTCTTGTACTGCAGAGAGATCGTATCCGTGCCCTGGTTCAGAAAGATCACCTTGATCGAGTATGCTGCATTGCCATCCGCTTCGCTCGCCGGCTTGAGGCCCGCATAGGGATAGCCATCATCCACGTTCAAATAGATATAGTTTTGCCCGCTGGCTTGGTCCGTGCGGCGCGCCTGCCGAGAGAAAATGTGGCTCTGCGCCTCAGAGGGTAGATCCGCTTTCCAAACGCGCACGGCCTTGCCGTCGGCTGGCTCGGGACGGGTCAACCAAAAATTCCAATCGCCCACCTTGCCCGAGACAGCGCCATCGCCCCAACTCTGATACTCGTATTCGGAGTCGCGTAGAGCGATCCACACGGAGGGCGTATCCTTTACTGAGCGCTTGAGATGTGCGCTGACCCAGCGCAGCATCTGGGGGCTGGTCTGTGTAAGATAGTCGGGGTGAACATCGATGGCATCGGGATGATAGTGCAGCCCCGATAGCCAACTCCAGTACTTGACCTCATTCGTGCCATAGCCAAAGGGGGATTCCAGCCAGATGGGGCACGTCATCGAGTAGGTGCGGATCATGTCCCAGGAACCGGTGAAGGTGCCATACCCTTGATGACTGTCCAGATCGACAAACATTCCCGCGTGCTTGAGGCCGATGGGAGGGTCAAAGGTGGCGGCGTAATCCCCGGCCGCCTTGCGCATCCAGCTGCCGCCGGGAGCGCTGTTAATAAAGACCGCCTTATTGGGAAAAGCCGCGTGGTACACATCCATCGTCTTGAACACAAACGAGTCAAAGGCCTTGTGCACTGAGCCCATTTCGGTGTCCAGCACATACTCCCAGTTGCAGTACCAGTCTTTGATGGCCTGGGTTTCCCCGTCCAGGCCCGTGTTGATCACAATGGATGCCACTTGGGCATCATTCCCATACTTTGCGGCAAAGGCGCGCACGGTATCCCAGTAAGCTTCCTGCCAGATCTTGCTATCATACCTGGGCATGACGGCGACTTTGCCACAGCTCTCCAGCTTGTACCCCACCTTTTTTCCGTGCACCACGGGGAGAGTCACTCCAGTCTCCCGCTCGATGCGATCATAGACCCACTGGGGTGTACCATCATAAAAGACAACATCGTCCCACCCTGGGTAGCTGGAGATATAGGCCATAATCTGCAAGACGACAGGCTTGGGGATCACTTGGCCATTCAGTAGCGTGACAGAAAGACGCTGCTCCTTATTGTAATTCCTCTCAATGGCCGCCCAATCGTAGACCCCGGGCGAGGGATTGACGTTCTCCCACAGGTCGAATTGGATGGATCCGATAGGCCCGTATTCGGGGTGCTCAGTCTGAAAGTCGGTGCCCCAGTCAAAGAACTTGTAGATGATAGGCTGAAAGTCGGGAGCGCCGGGAGAAATATACTGTACACCAGGGGCAAGAATCGGAGAGCTTACGGGTGCCGTAGCCGTAATCGCGGCAAGGTTCGCCTCCTCAACCGTTGTAGGTCCCTTGGGAGGCACAGTCTGTTCTTCTTCTCCCTCGTCTGGCAAAGGAGCATTCGGAGGAGCCGCGCTCACATCAAGAGGGACAGCCTGTTGGAGGACAGAAGAAAAAAGGAGCAGAGAAAATAATACCGCAAAAATGAGAGCAAATCGATATTTCACAGCTTCCCCTCGCCCTTTGAAATCACTCGAGCGCCTAATTGTTTCAGAACGCCCATTATAGAGATTTTCAAGGGACCAGCAATCGATTTGCTCTCTTTTGAAGAGCCATTTTCAATTATTTACTGCACATTTACGCTGTGCCGGTGGCCGGTTCAGCGGCATGACCGTTTGATGGTCCGCGCAGCTCGGGCCAGAGTGTCAGATGCTCGCAATAAGCGCGAGAGATGAGTTCTCGCTTCTGCTCATCGTAAGGCTGGATCTTGACCGTCATGTTCTCGATGGCTTGCACGATCTCTGCCGAATCGTGGCGCAGGCTGATGGTCGGCAGATCACCCTGCATGATCAAGTCCTGAATACGCGGGGCTAACCCGCCCACATCCTTGCAAGACAGGATGAGCCCCGAGAGCCCGCGCCCGAATTTGCGCACCATGCGCTCGTGCAGCAAGAGGATAGCCAGGATCACATCGTTCGCGTTAACCCCCACGATCACGGCGTCCCCCGGCTCCAGGAGCGACTCATAACCAAAGTCCAGGCTGATCACTTTGAGGTTGTATACCAAGCGACAAGCGCTCACATCAAAGTCCTCTGGGGCGATAACCTCAATGTGATCCCTGTCCTCGACCATATGAGTGGCAATAAAGCGCATCGTGGGCAGCTCGAGCTCGGGCACCGCGGGGACAAAGCCCAGGATAGCTGGCACAGATTGCACCTCCAGCCGCGGCCCATACAGCTTGGGGAAGACCTGAGTGTAATAGTTCTCCAGATAGCGACGGACCTTCCCGATCTTGTCCGTGAGCACATTATTGATGATCAGGCCATTGACCTTCGTCTTTAAGTGGTCGAGGGCCATCACATAGGGAAAGATGGCATCGATGGTGCTGCCGATGCCGCCTCGTGCTACGAGGATCACGAAAACCTCGACGCCCATCTCGCGCAAGGTGTTGATCACGTCGCCATTGGAGATACCGGCCACCGATCCTACGCCGGGCTGCCCCGTCCCCTCGACGATGACGATGCGCTTCCCATCGGCCACATGCCGGTAAGCGTCTCGAATGCTCTGCAAAAAAGCCTCTCGCCCTTCTAGAGGATTGCCCGTAGTGGCTTTGTCGATATATGAAGCCGTGAGGCCATCGCGCCAGACGACCGGGCTCATTTTCTCGTATCCGCAGCACTCGATGCCAAGCAGAGAAGTCAGGAGCACGGCATCCTTGTCTGCCTGGATCGTCACCCCCGCGCCGTTCATGACGCTTACGGTCTCCTGGCCCACCGGCTTGATATAGCCAATATCTCCTATGTCATAGCCATGTTCGGGGGAGATGAGCTTGCTGATGATTCCGATGCTGGTGACCGTCTTGCCAATATTGCGGTCGGTTCCCAGGATGAACAGGGTCGGGGGATACTGTGAACCCATCGCGAGGCCTCCTTGTCTACGAGTGGGCAAACGGATACCTATACCTGATCAAAGAGTATATTAGACATTTGGAGTCATGGTGTCAATACTCTTCCGCCTACGCCAACTATCATACGTGTCGCGATCGGTACAGTGCGGCGCGTCAGGGTGTCTTGGATGATCGTAGAAGCATCTTGGTGCGTTCTTGCACTGGGGCGAGCGGCTCGTGTTGGTAACCGGCGGGGCTATCCTGGTACCAGTAGAAGACGGTGGCGTAATCCACCCAGCATCCGCCGACCTGCGCCGCATCGTCGATCTTTTTCATATATGGCGTGATCTCGCCTACCAAATCGGTCTTGAACTCGTAGCTCCAATCGATGGCCCAGCAAAGCTTGCGCTGGAAACGAATGGGCATATGGTCATGGAAACGGTACAAGGACAGGGAGTGAACGTCTCCCTTGCGGCTTACTCGAACATCGAGACCGCCTGGCGCATGTTCGCAATCACATCCACGCCAAAGGGACAGCGCTCCATACAATCCCCACACTCGACGCAGGTGGAGGCCCGGGCGTCGAGCGCCCGATAGGCCTCGCGCAGCGCGGGCGAAACGCCATGCTCCCCCGCAACCAGCAGGCGATTCACCGCTGGGATGTCGATCACCACGGGGCAGGGCAGGCAGTGGTTGCAGTAGACGCAGGTGCCGGCCGGAACCTGGAGCTCCTGCAACGAGGGAGTGAAATCCTTTTCCTCGTCCGTGGCGTCCAGGTAATGTAGGCCGCCCTGCCATTCGGCCACGGTCTTGATCCCCAGTGCGGCGGTGCATACCCCCGGCTGCGAAAGGGTATAGTGCAAGCATCGCGCCGCAGGGAGCGGTTTGTCGCGTTGCAGCAGCTGCCCCCCGCCAAAGGTTTTCATGGCCACCAGGGCGACCCCTCGGCTGGCGCAGAGGTGGCCCAGTTCCGTGGCTGCATGGGCGTCAAAGCCCGCCATGTTGGGGTCACGGGCTTGCCCGATAAAGACGGGCTGCATCAACACGTCGATGAGCCCGCTCTCCACCGCGCGCATCGCCACCGCCGCGTTGTGCCCGCTCATCCCCAGAAAGCGCGCCTTGCCCTGTGATCTCAGCTGCAGCGCCAGCTCTGCCACACCCCCTGGAGCCATGACCTGCTCGTACTCGGCGGGCTCGTCCACAAAGGTGAGATGCAGGATATCCACATGATCCGTGCCCAGGCGCTGGAGCAGATCCTCAAAGAGGGTCTGACACTCGGCCACGTCGCGTGTCTTGCGATACTGGCCGTTCTCCTGGGCCACTCCCAGGTGGCCGGCGAGGATCACCCGGTCGCGCCGTCCGCGCAGCGCCTGGCCCAGGAGGGCCTGCGGCTCTGGCAACCAGAGCATAATATCGATATAGTTGGCGCCGGCATCCAGCGCCGCATGCACCACGGGCGCCAGCATCGGGGAATCATCGGAGCACAGGTGCTCCATACCCAGGCCGATCACCCCGACGCGCAACCCCGTACGGCCAAGTTGAGTGTAACGCATGTGCCAGGCCCCTTTCAGAGAAAAGCAGTGGACCCATTATCGGTCGAGCACGGGATTACGTCAAACACGCGGGGTTCATATAAGGGCTGGCCCTCAGAGTGGATCCCAGGTTGGCTCGATTACCACCGCGCTTGAGAGGTGTTGACATCGTTTCCTTGGCGTGACATACTGGGGTTCGATCCGAGAACCTGGAAAGGAAGTAGTCGATGAGAA
>CAYQDH010000307.1:0-6796 GCA_964416075.1 uncultured Anaerolineales bacterium
GGACGAGGCCGGCTAGTCGAATAGGCGTCCCGAATAGAGTGGCGGCCGGTCCAGCGTGTCGGGCTTGTCGAGCGCGCGCTGCAGTCGCGCTTGCAAGTTGGTGCGCCGCCGCGTGGAGCGCCCCTGCGCCACCGCCACACGCAACGCCTGCTCCTGGCTGATCAGCACCGCCAATCGCTGCGCGCGCGAAAGCGCCGTATAGAGGATGTTTCGTTCCAGCATCACGTACTGGTTGGTGAGCATGATGATCACCACCGCCGGCCACTGCGAGCCTTGGGCCGAGTGCACCGTCATGGCCCAGGCATGGATCAGTTGGTCCAGCTCATCAAAGCTGTAGGTGACGTTGCGCTCATCGAACGACACCGTAAGCAGCCTGTCCGGGGGCGCGATGCGGATGACGGTCCCCAGGTCCCCGTTGAACACCTGCTTCTGGTAGTTGTTCTGCGTCTGGCGCACCTTGTCGCCCACGCGCAACGTGCGACCCGCCTCACTGGTCGATCCTCCGCTCAGGCTCAGCTCCGGCTGGCCGGGCTTGGCCGGGTTCAGCGCCTGTTGCAGGGCCTGGTTCAGCGTGCGGATGCCCGCCTCGCCGGCGTGCATCGGAGCCAGCACCTGCACTTCGGTGGGGGGCACGTGCAGGTAGTTGGGCAGGCGACTGACCACCAGCTCCACCGCCAGCTCTCGCGCCTCCTGCGGGGTATCGCAGAACATCTCGAAATAGTCCGAGCCCGCCCCCTTGCCGCGCAACGGCCGCTCCCCGGCGCGGATGCGGTGACAGTTGACCACGATCATGCTCTCGTTGCCCGCTTCCTGGCGAAAGATGGCGCTCAAGCGCACCACAGCGACGCGCGGCGCCAGCCCCTGCTCGCCCGCCGCGATCAGGTCCTGCAAGATCGCCCCGGGGCCGACCGAGGGCAGCTGGTCGACGTCGCCCACCAGAAAGAGGACCGTATCTTCGTTCAGCCGTGCGACGATCTGGTCCATCAGCCACAGGTCGATCATCGAGGATTCATCGATGATCAGCACCGACTCGTACACCGGCTCGCTCTCCTCCTGCCGGGGACCGAGCCCCAGGTGGCGGTGCACCGTGGCCGCCTGCCTTCCCGTGGAGGCGGAGAGCTGTTTGCTGGCCCGGCCCGTGGTGGCGCACAGGGCAAAGGTCACCTGTAACGCATCCAGGCAGGCCAGCAGAGAGCGCACGGTGGTGGTCTTGCCCGTGCCAGGGCCGCCCGTCAGGATGACGATGCGGGCGCCCGTCAACACGCTGGTGATGGCCTGGCGTTGCTCCTCCGTCAGGCCGGGCTGGGCGTGCTTTTCCACCAGCCGGTGGGCCTCGCCGGCGTCCAGGCGCAGCCGTACATGGGGCGGGCGCCGCACAAGGTAGGCCAGCCGTCCTGCCAGGCGCTCCTCGGTGTAGGCCACGGGCGGGAGATAGAAGCCGGTCGTCGCATCCTCGCCCTGGCCTACCTCCTCGCGCATGACGCGCCCCTGCTCCACCAGGGCCTCCACCTGCGGCACCAGCGGATCGACAGCCACATCCAGCAACGTGGCGGCCTCCTGCACCAGGGTCGTCGCCGAGCTCCACAAGTGCCCTTCGGCCAGCGCCTCCTGTAGCAGATACACCAAGCCCGCCTGCAGTCGCTGCGGCGCGTGCTGGTCCATCCCCAGCTTGCGAGCGATGCGGTCGCACGTCTTGAACCCGAACCCCCGCACCTCCTCGGCCAGGCGATAGGGGTCTCGCTGCAACACCATCCAGGCCTCCTGGCCGTACTGGCGATAGATACGTTGCGCCTGACTGGGCGTGAGCTCGGCCACCCCCTGCAGGTTGATCATCAGGTTGTGGGTCCCCTCGTGCTCGGCCCATCCCTCGCGGATCGTCTGCGCGCGGGAAGGTCCTATGCCCGGTACATCTTGCAGGTGGGCCCCCCCCTGCTGCAGTTCGTCGTAGGTGCCCGCCCCAAAATGCTCCACCAGGCGCCGGGCATAGTGCGGCCCCAGCCCTTTGATGCTGGCGCCCGCGAGATAGCGCTCGATCGCCGCCAGGCTGCGCGGCACCTCGGGGATGGCCGAGGCGATATGCACCTGCAGGCCATGTTTGGGATCGCGACGCCAGGCCCCCTCGATGCGGTAGCACGCCCCCTCCCGCACGTCACCCAGGATCCCCGTGGCCACCATGGCGTCCGCCGCAGGACCATCGGCAGGGACGAGATGTACGACGGCGTACCCCGTCTCCTCGTTCTGATAGGTGATATGCAGGATGGAGAAGACCCCCTCCACCGGCTCCCCATCCTGTCCCGGCTTACCGCGCTTCATGTCCCCTCATTTTTCCCGGACTTACCAATCGTTCACCGAGCCATCGGGGCGCCGCCAATGGGGAGGCTCGTGCGCCGTGCCGTGGTAGGCGAGCGCCGCCTCTTCGTTCAGGTCGATCCCCAGCCCCGGCGCGCCCGAGGGCACGAGATACCCGTCCTCCACCTGCCAGTCATACGACACGATCTCGCCCAGCCATGCGGGCGGGGGATTGTGCTCCTGTACCGCGCAGTTGGGGATGGACATATTCAGGTGCAACATGGCTGCCGTGCTCACCGGGCTGGCGGTATAGTGGCAAGCCAGCTCCTGATAGTGGACCTCGGCCATGGCCGCCAGCTTTTTGCCCTCCGTAATTCCCCCGGTGTGGCAGATATCCACCCGGATGTAATCGATCAGCTCCTGCTCGATCAGCTCGCGAAAAGCCCACTTGTGCGTCAGTTGCTCGCCCGTGCCGATGGGCACATCGGTGTGCGCGCGCAGGGTGGCGAAGGACCCCGGGTTCTCCGAGCGGATGGGGTCCTCCACGAAGAAGGGACGGTACTCGGCAATGGCGTTACACAACTCGATGGCCCGCGTGGGGGTGAGGCGGGTGTGCACCTCGAAAATCACCTCCACCTCGTCGCCGATGGCCTTGCGCAGTGCGGCGAAATGGCGCGCGCCGGTCGGAGCGACTCGCCCGGGATCGAACCCTTTGTCTATACGATCGGTGGGCGAGATGCGCAGCACCCTCCAGCCCTCGGCCAGCATCTGTTGGGCCTTCTCGCCCAGTTCCTCCGGCGTGGGAGCGTACACGTGACGATAGGCCAGCACCTTGTCTCGCGCGGCGCCCCCCAGCAGGCGATAGGTGGGCACGCCCAGGGCCTTGCCCGCCAGGTCCCACAGGGCGATATCGATCCCCGCCAGGGCCGACTGCAACACCGGCCCGCCACGCCAAAAGGTGCCGCGAAAGATATCCTGCCAGATGAACTCGATGCGCGTGGCGTCCTGGCCGATCAGCAGCGGCACGATATGCTCCAACGCCGATGCCACAGCCAACGACCGCCCGCTCAGCGAGGCCTCGCCGATGCCATACACTCCCTCATCCGTAGCGATTTTCACATAGACGAACTCGCCCACCGGAAACACCCTCACATCGCTGATCCTCATCCCCATGCCCCTCCTCTGTGGCCACGAGCCAGGATAGCATTGCCAAGCTGGCAATGCCAACCTGGCGACGCAAGACTGGCGCTATTGTACCGCCCCCCAACCCCCAGAGCAAGATCACGTGTGAATCTTACCTCTACAACTCTTCTTTTCCCCCTCTCTTTTCTCTCCGTGCTCTCCGTGAAGCCTCTGTGATCTCCGTGATTCCTCCCCCTCCCGCCGTTTGGCGTTTACCCCTCCTGGTTTATAATCGATCCATCTGCGCATAGATCGCAGTCTCAACACGGAACGGTGGAATCAGGTGTGACCTCATTCGTTTTCCTGGCCTATGCATTCAAGCGGCTGGCCAGCCGCGCGGGACTGACACTGCTTCTCATAGCAAGCTCTGCCCTCACCATCGCCCTGGTCGTCTGCGTCCCGGTCTTTGTCGACGCCATCTCCCTGCAGATCCTGCAAGAGGAGATCCAAAGCAAGATGGAGACGCAGAACGTCCCCCCTTTCCCGGTGCGTTTCCAGGCCATGCCTCGCTATGGTGCGGCCATGTCCTTGGACGAGGCGCGCTACAGCCACGACTGGATCGCCGACATGCTCGTGCGCTCCGTGGGCCTCCCCTTGCGCGCCACCTATGCGCAGGCGGATAGCCCGGTCTTTTTCATGATGGCGCGCGACGATGATCCGCGCTACCAGAATCCCCTGCTGGCCCCGGTGCAGGTGACGCTGTTGAGCGAGGTGGAGCAGCACATCAAGATCATCGAGGGAGCCGCATTTGGCAGCGCGCCCCAGGCGGACCGCCTGGGAGTGTGGATGGACCCCTCCACGGTCGAGCGGCTGGGCATTCAGGTGGGCGACACGTTTCAGCTCACCAACCCCCAGAACAAAGCTGCAGCACCCATCTCGGTAGAGATCATGGGCATCTGGGAGGCAACTGACCCTCAGGACCGCACCTATTGGTCGGATAGGCCCTTGCGCCTGTTGGACAAGCGCATGCTGACCACCGAAGAGCAGTATGTGCGTTTTGTCTACCCGGCGAGGGCCGAGATGACCTATGCCCACACCTGGTATTATGTGCTGGACCCCCAACGAATGACTTTTGCACGCGCCGAACAGTATGTGGAGGCGCTGCGATCGGTGGAGCGGGAGATGGTCCTGCGGCTGCCCGGGGGCCGTATGGACCTGTCTCCGATGTCAGAGTTGGAGCGTGGCCTGCAACGCAAGTCGAACCTGTCCGGCGTGTTGCTCAACTTTGCTTTGCCCCTGCTGGGCATGTTGCTCTATTTCATCGTGGCCATCTCGTCCATGGCCGTGCGCTTTCAACGCCAGGAAGTGGCCATGCTGGCCAGCCGGGGAAGCAGCCAGGTGCAGATTCTGTTGCTCAAGCTGGTGGAGGTTGCGACCACGGCGGTGCTGAGCCTGCCCCTCGGGATCGCCGGGGGCCTGCTCCTGGCTCGGCTGATCGGATTCACGCGCGAGTTCCTGGTCTTTGTGCCGCGCACTCCGGTGCCGGTCCACCTCGAGGCCGTGGATTGGCGAACGGTGGGGGCTGCGATGCTTCTGGCTGCCCTGGCGCAGCTCGCACCTCACGCGGCGGCCACACGCCTCACCATCGTCACCTTTGAGCAATGGCGGGCACGGCGGGGCGTCCTGTGGAGCGGAGTGCGCGTCCTCCTGATCGGCTTTCTAGTGGTGACCACGTACTATGCCCACCAAAAGCTAGTCGCGCTCGGATCGCTGAGCCTGATCGGGCTCGATCCTGGCGATAGCTCCTTCGATCCCGTCGTACTCCTCGCGCCCACCCTCTTTCTCTTTGCAGTGGCCGTGGTCATTTCCGAGCTCTTTGTGCTCTTTATCCGGCCTGTCGCGGCCCTAGGCAAGGCCCTGCCTTCCCTGCCCGCTTACCTGGGGTGTACCATCCTGGGGCGCGAAGGCGAACAATACCGGGTGCCCGTTTTCCTGATCGTGCTTTGCCTGAGCCTGGGCATCTTTTTCGCCTCCATGGGCAAGAGCGCCGATGCCTGGCTGGTGGACCGCCGCTCGTATCAGGTGGGAGCAGACCTGGCCATCTCCCTGACCGATGAGGCGCCCGGATCCCTGGGTTCCGAGGGTGGGCCCGGGATCGACGCCACGATGTGGATGTTGCCCATGGGCGACTATGAAGCCCTGCAGGGGGTGGACCGAGCTACGCGCGTCGGTGAGTACAAGGCCAGTGTCTACGCCCAGCAGCTTCCGCCCATGCGCCTGCTGGGGATCGATCCCGCCACCTTCCCCCAGGTGGCCTATTTCCGCCCCGACTTTGCGGGGGACTCCTTGGGTGCGCTGATGAATCGCCTGGCTTCCCAGCGCGACGGCCTGCTCATTCCCTCCCATCTGGCCGAGCGGTTGCAGATCGGCGAGGGCGAGCAGCTGACCCTGAACTTACGAGTGACCCCCGAGGTGGAGCAAGCCTCGCGTTTCACCATCGTGGGTACTTTCGACTGGTTCCCCACCATGTACGAGAGCGATTTTATGGTGGTTGCAGCCAACCTGGACTATGTGCAGTCGGAGATGGGGGGAGCAACGCCCTATGATGTGTGGATGCGCCTGGAGCCGGGAGCCAGCACAGAAAAGGTCATCGAGGGCGTGTGGCACCTGGGTGTTGTGCCCGTGTTGAGAGGAGACCGCGCCGCAATGATCAACCGAGACCAGCAGAGACTAGAGCGAGTGGGCATCTTTGGCATGCTATCGCTCTGCTTCCTGGCCGGAGCCGTGGTAGCCGGGCTAGGGCTGCTCATTCACAGCTTCTCATCCATGGTGGGGCAGCGCGTGCGCTACGCCGTGTGGCAGGCCTTGGGAGTGCGCCGAGGCGAGATCATGGCCACCATATCGGTGGAGTACGTGCTCACGCTGCTCTATGGCCTGGTGCTGGGCGCGGGCGGCGGGCTGGCCGCCTCCTACCTGTACGTGCCCCTCTTCCGCCTCACCGACGATGTGGGCCAGGCCATCCCACCTTTCCTGCCCTCGGTGAACTGGCAGAGCGCGAACCTGATCATCCTGGCGATGGGGGTCACGCTGCTGCTGATCGAGACGGTGATCCTGGGCAGCGTGGTTCGCCTCAAGATCTTTGAGACCCTGCGGCTGGGGTATCGAGAGTAGGTAGCGTGATAGTAGCGTGATAGCATAGGCCGCTTTGGGTCGAGACCCCAAAGCTGATAAACAAAGTACGTTAAAACGTACTGAACTGAATTATAACGTGATTTATCACGTTTTGTTCACCAGGCCGAGGATTCATCCCGGGACGCCAAGACGCGAACCACTAGCCCCTTAACGCAGGAGCTCGCTGCACTCGATCACCGGTGACCACACACAG
>CAYQDH010000308.1:0-2991 GCA_964416075.1 uncultured Anaerolineales bacterium
GATCTTGTCTATAGTCTTCACCGTTGACGCTATGGGCGCGGGTGAAGCATGAACCAGCTTCGACTATGACAAGTTCTATGTACCATCGCAAAACACGATAGGAGGGAGTATCGCATCTCATGTCACCTGACCAAGTTACCCAATTCGCCATCGTAACCACTATTGTCACGGTAGCAGGAATCGTCCTGGGCAACGTCTCTGTAATCCTCATGGAAGGGCAAGCCGTCATCAAAGCGTTTGAGAGCATGGCCCGCCAACCCAGCGTGGCCGACCGAATTCGCAGTATGCTATTTGTTACGCTGGCCATCTTGGAGACCGGCGCTATCTACGTTCTGTTGATCTGCTTGATCCTTCTATTCGCCAATCCATTTCGCTCTTTGTTTGCCTTCTAGGGGGGTCGGAAATGCTAGAGCTCGACTGGAGAACTATCCTCTTCCAGATGATCAATTTCGCCGCCCTTCTGGCCGGCGTCAGCTTTCTCGTGATCAAGCCATTGAGGAGCAAGCTGAGCGAGAGGCGTCGAAACGTGGCCGAGATGTATGCTAACGCGCGCGAGCAAGAGGCCAAGGCGAACCTCCTGAGGGATCAGTGGGAAGACAAGATGCGCGGCGCGGAAGAGGATGCTGAAGAGATACGAGGCGAGGCCAGGCTCGCCTCGCAGCGTCGCACCGAAGAGATGATGCAGCAAGCGCGCCGGAAGTTTGATCGCCTGACACTGGAGATGCAGGAAAGCCTAACTCGGCAGCGCGACGAACTGCTGGCCGACCAATTCGATGATATCCTGCAGGCCGTCATCGACGTTTCGGGCCGGGTGGTCCAATTGGTTACCACGAGGCGCACCCACGACGACCTCGTCACAAATTTTAATGCGACCATTCGCCGATCGCCCCTCGATCAGGTGACCAAGTATCGGAATGCCATGGCTGGACGCGCCCCCATCGCCTTTATCACCACACCCACGCCGCTAACGCCGGAGCAAAGCCGAGCTCTACTGGACAGCCTGAGCGCGCTCCTCGATCGTCATGTGGAGCTGGATCTTCGGGTCGACACGGCCCTGATCGCTGGCCTCCAAGTTCGCATCGCCGACACGCTTTTCGATAACAGCATCCAGTCCAGGCTGGACCAAGTGCGTAACCAGGCTCGCATTGACCTGGTCCAGCGCCTGCAGATGGAAACACCCAATGAGTGAACCACAAGTGCATCAAGAGTCCCAGGAATGCACCCCCGACCCAAGTCCTGCCTCACCGCGGGATCTGAGTGCAGGGTGGACGCTGGCCGCCGAGCTTGGCAATCGCACGGAAGGCTTGCCGGCGGAGGTCTTGCACACCCTCCGTTTCAGGCCCGATGCTTTCCTGGCTGAGCTCTTGTCTTCCACGAGCAGCGCCGCAGGCTCCCTACGTCATGGCCTGCCGACTCGAGACGTTGGCACCGTGCGACAGGTGGGCGACGGCGTCGCCTCGGTGTGGGGATTGCCGCAAGCCCGCATGGACGAGATATTACGCTTCTCCACCGGATCCTTGGGCGTGGTGATGAACCTGGAGCGTGATTGGATCGACTGCATCCTGCTCAACTCGGACGAGGGCATCCAAGGCGGCGACGTGGTATGGCCCACGGGCGAGCGTTTCACCGTGCCCATTGGCGACCGTGTGCTGGGCCGCGTCATATCCCCCCTTGGTGTGTTGCTCGATGACCGGGGCGTTCTCCTCAACGAGGGCCGGCGCTTTATCGAGCGGGATGCGCTCGGCGTCGTAGAGCGTCAGGCGGTGGCTGAGCCGCTCCACACGGGGATTAAGGCCATCGACGCTATCGTGCCCGTCGGTCGGGGCCAGCGCGAGCTGATCGTCGGCGACCGCCAGACCGGCAAAACCACCATGGCCCTGGACACCATCATCCACCAGCGAGAACAGGATGTCGTATGCGTATACGTGGGCATCGGCCAGAAAAAGTCTTCCATTCTGCAAGTGGTGGAAGCGCTGGAACGAGGCGATGCCATGGATCACACCGTCGTGATCATGGCTTCACCCGATGATCCGCCCGCTTTGCTCTACCTGGCGCCCTACGCGGGGTGTACCATCGCCGAGTACTTTATGGACGAGGGGCGCGACGTGTTGGTCGTTTACGACGATCTGACCAAGCACGCAGACGCCTACCGCGAGCTGTCTCTCCTTTTGCGCCGCCCCCCGGGCCGCGAGGCCTATCCGGGCGACATCTTTTACCTCCATGCGCGGTTGCTGGAGAGAGCGTGCCGCCGAAGCGATGCCCTGGGCGGTGGCAGTATCAGCGCGCTGCCCATCGTGGAGACGCGTCGCGGCAATATCAGTTCCTACGTCCCCACAAACCTGATATCGATCACCGACGGGCAGATATACCTGAATTCCGACCTGTTCAATCAGGGTTACCGTCCGGCCGTCGATATAGGCCTGTCGGTTTCGCGCGTGGGCGGCATCGCCCAAACTCCCATCATGCGCCAGATCAGTGGCCAGCTTAGCTTGACGCTAGCCCAATACGACGAAGTCTCGCATTTCGCCCGCTTTGGGGCCGAGATCGACCGCGCCACGCGCCAGCAGATCAACCGCGGAGAGCGCTTGCGCGAGGTGCTCAAACAACGCGCCAACGCCCCCTTGTCGTTGGCCCAGCAGATTCTCATTCTGTATGCGGCCGTTCATGGCCACCTGGATAATATACCGGTCGCGGCGGTGAGTTCCTTTGAGCGGGATCTAGGGGCTTTCACACAGCGCGAGCATCCAGACATCATCCGCCGCATCGAAGAGGAGCGACAGCTAGACGACTCGTTGGCGGAGGACCTGCAACAGCTGATGCTCGACTTTGCCACTCAGGACGCGCCCGATGGATGACATCGAGCTGGTCAGAGAGCGCCTCAATAACATACGGGGCGTCGAGCCGATCATCTCCTCGCTGCGCACCATCGCCGCTGGCAGCTGGCGCTTGGCGCTCCGTCGCCGGCGCGCCGCAGACCAGTACACAAGGCAC
>CAYQDH010000308.1:3001-6782 GCA_964416075.1 uncultured Anaerolineales bacterium
ACCTCCGAGATTCTGGCCAAAGTAACGGTGTCGGGCACCTTTCGACCGTTCTCCGTGCCCTCATGGCCCATTCGGCCCTGCTGGAGGAGCGCAGGCGCCCCTGGTCACAGCTGCGTCCCTTTGTTGCGCCGGAGGACTCACCTCCGCAACAACCTCTCATGTTGGTCATCGCCTCCGAGCGGGGTCTGTGCGGGGCCTTTAACGATGTGGTCTTGAATGGTGCCGATCGCCTGATCGTCCGGCAGCAACGCCTCTCGGCTCGCGTGCAGGTGGCCACGCTCGGGCGTCGAGCCGACCAATACTTTCGCACGCAGGGCATGACGCCCGTTCTCTCGCGCTCTCTGCCCCTGACACAAGTGGCATCCATGGACACCGCCCAGTCGCTGACCGATGAATTGCTGAATCTGCTCCGTAAGGGCGAAACGGACGCCATCTATGTGATCTATTCGCCTTATCAGGCGTCCGGCGTCGCCGAGCCGGTCGCCGCGCGGTGGCTGCCCTTCCTTCTCAGCGGATCCACCCTTTTCCCGCCCCAATCGATGGCCGCTGCCACCCCCGCTGCTGTGATCCCCGACCCAGGTCATGACCCAGAGCGCACGAACGCCGCGCCGCCTGCAGACGGCCTTTGGCCCTTGCCCATCATCGAGTCGCATCTACAGTCCTTATGGCAAGCCGCCTTGCATCAGTGGGCCCTGGGGACGATGTTCAAGTGGACAGCTGACTCGGCGGCGAGCGAACACGCAGCACGCTACCGGGCGATGGAGGCTGCCAGCAGCAACCTGTCGAACCTGATCGAGGAACTGACCCTGCGATACCATTCGGCGCGCCAGCATGCCATCACCATGGAGATGCTGGACTTGGTGGGCGGATCTGGCCTGCTCAGGCGCCGGGACTCATCGAGACCCGCGACGCGTCGTTAGACCTTTCCGCCCCCACCGCTACAGAAAGAGTGAAAGAACTGGTGTGGAACCGAGTCTTTTTGCTGGCAGCGGGTGTCGCATCAGGGTGGACCCTTGTCCACCTTCTCACCGTTGCCCCAGGGGAGGTGCCAACCCACCGCTGGCGCCTGGTCCTCGCGCTCGTCATAGGCCTGGGGCAGGTCGTTCTCTTGGCCACGGTGTCGCCCGAGGCTGGGGCCACTGGGCTGATTGTCTTTCTGTTCAGTGCGCTCGTGGCCTATGCCGCCAATGCGAAACAGGTGAGCAAGGCACCCGAGCCGATTCTGCCGCGCCGGCCTTCGCTGCCGCCGCAGGCCGACCCCCGCGTCCTGGCTCTCATGGTCGTCGATGGTGACCCCGCCGCCTATGAGGGCCCGCAGTACTGGGCACACGCATACCGCCAGCGGCAGGCGCGCAACGAGCGCATTCCGCACTGGTTTGTGCGTCCACTGGCCTATGCCCGCGTCCGCGCCGCCTATGCCGCCATGGGCGGGCAACATCCCCTTGACACCGCTCTGGGCAAGACAACGGGAGAGCTAGAGGCCCACCTCGGTCCAGGCTATGCCGTGCGCTATGCCTATCTCCGTAGCCAGCCGTACCTGGTGCGAGCGCTGGTCGCTCTTGCCGAAGAGGGCTTTCGCCACCTGGTAATCGTTCCCCTGGGGAGCGCCGTCGATGAGGCTAGCATCCGCCAGGCCGTCGCCGACTCTCGGATTCGAGAGCTCGGCCTCAAGGTGATCTACACCCCGGTCCCCCAAGGACTGCCCGGACAAAGCGACCTCTACGCCGACCACCTCCCTACCCTGCACCATGGCCATCCGCTCAACATCGCTCCCAGCGTCACCAGCGATCAAATCCAGGGCCTGGCCGACCTCGTGGTTCTAGGATGCAGGAAAGGATGAGCCGTGAATAGCAGCAACGTCCCTCCTGAGGCCGCGTCTGAGCCGGCGGCCATCGTCATTTTTGGGGTGTCGGGCGACCTGGCACAGCGGAAATTGGCGCCCGCCCTCCATAGCCTAGCCTGCGAGGGGCTCCTGCCCGAGCCCACGCAGATACTGGGAGTGGCCCGGAGCAGCCTCACCGAAAAAGAGTTGGTGGATCGCATTTACGAGGGCGTGCAATCCTACGCCCGACTGAAGCCGCATCTATGTGAGCTGTGGCCGCGCTTCACCAGCCGTTTCCACTATCTCCAGGGCGACTATGATGATCCCGACACCTATCGCCGCCTGGCGCAGAGGTTAGCCCAATGCGAGGCGGAAAGCAACATAGGGGGCAATCGTCTCTTCTACCTGGCTGTGCCGCCGGATGTCTTCCCCCTGATTATCAAGCATTTAGGTGAGTCGGGCCTGAGCCAAAGTGACCATGGCTGGGTGCGTGTCATCATCGAGAAGCCTTTTGGTCGCGACCTGGACAGCGCTCGAGAGCTCAACGACTGCGTCCACGCAACGTTCGATGAAGAGCAGATCTACCGCATCGATCACTACCTGGGCAAAGAGACGGTGCAAAACCTCCTGGTGTTACGGTTCGCCAACTCGCTGTTCGAACCGGTGTGGAACAGGAACTATGTGGATCATGTACAGATCACCATGGCCGAGACGGTGGGCGTGGAACATCGGGGAGCCTTCTATGATCGTACGGGTGTGGTGCGCGATATCGTCCAGAACCACATGCTTCAGCTCTTGGCCCTGACAGCCATGGAACCCCCGGTGGCCCTCAGCACCAAGGAATTACGCGACGAGAAGGTCAAGGTGCTCCGCGCCGTGCGCCCTGTCGACCACAGCAGTTGCATCTGCGCCCAGTACGAGGGCTACAGGCAGGAGCGCAACGTCTCTCCCACCTCTATGATCCCCACTTACGTGGCCATCCGGTTTGACATCGACAACTGGCGCTGGCGAGGAGTGCCGTTCTATGTGCGCACGGGCAAAGCCCTGGCAGCCAAGAGCACCGAGATCGTGTTGCAGTTCAAACAGGTGCCCCATCTCCTCTTTCCCGAGAGTATGGACCTACAGCCCAACCGCCTGGTCCTCTACATTCAGCCGGACGAAGGGATCCACTTTTCCTTTGAGGCCAAGGAGCCGGGCTGGGGCATGCGTTCCGCGCCGGTGGAGATGGAGTTCCACTATGGGAGCGAGTTCGGAGAGATGGCCCTGCCCGACGCTTACGAAAGGCTTTTGCTGGATGCCCTACAGGGCGATGCCTCGCTCTTTCTGCGCAGCGACGAAATCGAGCTGGCCTGGACGCTCGTAGGACCGCTCACCGCGCCCAGGGAGCCCATTCTCTACCCAAAAGAGAGCGCTGGCCCTCACGAGGCCGATCAGCTCTTGGCTCGAGATGGCCGGCACTGGTATCCCATGTCGCATGACGACGGCCATCCCGGCCGGCCAGTCTAGTCTTTCAGGACTTTGCCCCAAAAAGCCTTGCGGTGGGACAAGGGCTCAGGTCCAACTCAGCTCAGCGAGCGCACGTCCTTTGCTGTGAGGGTCCGGCATGATCTGGTGCACCGTGTCGATCTCCACAACGCGCCAGCCCCTTGCCTGCGCCCTTGCCCATGACTCGGCCATCGCCCGGCCAAAGTGAGAGCCCGGTCCCTTGTCTGCCGTGCACCGGATGTAACCCTTTGCCTGCCCCTAACACTCGATCTCTTCATTGATGAGGTATTTGGCCACCACCGTCTCTAGCGTGCAAGCGGCCGGTAGGCCACGGTAAATCTGCCGCAGCGCATCCAGATCCGACGCCCACGCGCCATCGCCGGGCGCCAGCAAGCAGATGCTGCCCGGCTTGTGGTCTGTCGATAGCTTGCCGTCCAGGTAATAGTAGTGATCGTCGCTCATCGCCACATCGTA